>JAZLDZ010000044.1:0-5555 GCA_045615025.1 Candidatus Nanosyncoccus sp.
GACCTTTGCTTCCGGCCTCCTTCGCGTACGCGATTTTTTGTCCGACCTAAAAAAGAAATTTCCAGACGATGCGGAAATTCTATTAATTACTCATAGTTTTGTTTCGCGTTGCATTTGGGCTATTACCAATGGCTACGACGAAAACACTGACTATTCTAAATTTCACCACAGAAACGATGAAATAGTAAAATACAAAATCTGATCCTGGTCAGGGTGAGCAGACTTGAACTGCCGACCTCTACTTCCCGAAAGTAGCGCGCTACCAACTGCGCCACACCCTGATCGCTATCATTTTATCAGAAAACTGTTAAAATATCTATATGGGAAAACTCTTAGCCTCTCGGCGTGGTCGCTTCATCATCATCTTTGTCGCCGCCACCATTCTTGGTATTATTAACGCCGTAATTATTTTTAATTTAACTCATCAATTTGGCTATGCTACCAAGGCTCTCCCAGCAATTATTGCTATGTCCGAAGACGACAAAAACATCATTGTCGACAATGAGCGAGATTATAAATATTTTTCGTCCTACGCCAAAGAATATAATATATATATGTTAGACAACATCCCCGAATCCATGGCACGCGCTTGGTTTGTCTTTGATTCGAACAATCCTAAAAGGTCGGAAGACTCCAACAATCTCATCCCTGGCTTTCATGTTGTCTCCGAAATCATAGCAGACGACTACTCCGCCTTCGAACTTGAAAAACTCTAGACTTAGTGCTATAATGTAAGAGTTCGGGGCGTAGCACAGTTGGTAGCGCACGCGGTTTGGGACCGTGAGGTCGCAGGTTCGAGTCCTGTCGCCCCGACCATTTCATTTGTGTCAGAATGGCACTTTTTTGTTATTTAAAAAAAGACCTGTTATAATAAATGCAGTCTAAGGAGAGTGCATTTTTTGCAGCTCAAAATTGTTCTTTAATAAGGAGGGGAATATGGAGAAAACCAGAACACCTATTTATGATGCCAGGAAAGAGTTGTCATGGTCCAAAATCATAATTCTCGCCATGCAGCATGTATTTGCCTTTTTTGGCGCAACAGTTCTTGTTCCAATTTTGACAGGTTTGCCTGTCCAGACCACATTGCTATTTGCAGGTTTAGGTACAATTATGTTTCACATTTTTACCAAGGCAAAAGTACCAGCATTTTTAGGTTCTTCATTTGCTTTCCTCGGTGGTTTTTCTGCCGTGAAATCATCACCGGCCTATGCCGGACTTCCTGAATCGGAACAGCTTGCATACGCTTGTGGTGGCATTGTCATTGCCGGTTTAATGTATATTGTTCTTGCAATCATCATTAAGCTCATCGGCGTAAATCGCGTTATGCGCTACTTGCCGCCAGTCGTTACCGGTCCAATCATTATCTGTATTGGCCTATCACTCGCTCCGTCCGCTGTTAGCAATGCTAGTGAAAACTGGCTTCTTGCCATCATCGCTATTGTCACGGTTATCGTGTTCAATATTTGGGGCAAGGGTATGTGGGGTGTCGTACCAATTCTAATGGGTGTTGTTGTGTCATACGCGGTAGCGCTTATCATGCAAATTGGTTTTGGCATCCAGACTATCGACTTTGCGAACATTGCTAGTGCTGCAGTAATTGGACTTCCACCCATTACGCTGGCAAAATTTGGCACAGTAGCGATTCTGCAAATGACGCCGATTTCACTTGCGACAATGATGGAACACGTTGGTGACATTTCTGCCATTTCGGCAACCACCAAGAAAAACTTCATAGAGGATCCAGGACTTCATCGTACACTCATCGGCGATGGCCTTGCGACTAGTATTGCCGCATTCTTTGGCGCACCAGCCAATACGACCTACGGTGAAAACACTGGCGTTTTGGCTCTTACAGGAGTTTATGATCCATTCGTCATTCGTCTGTCGGCAGCTATTGCTATTCTGCTAGGTTTCATTCCTAAAGTTTCGGCAATTATTAGTAGCATGCCTACCGCAATTATTGGTGGAATTTCGTTCATCCTTTATGGTATGATTTCGGCAATCGGCGTTCGCAACATGTACGAGAATAACATTTCTCTTTCCAAGTCGAGAAATCTTATTATCGTCAGTGTCATTCTCGTTTGTGGACTCGGTCTCCCGAGTAACGGTCTCGCCATTGCTGCAGTAGTTGGCATTATCCTAAATGCCGTCCTGCCAGACAAAGATTACGAATTCGGTCATACTACCAAAGATTCCTCAGACGGAACTTTTGCCATTAAGGCAGATAGCTCCAAGTAACTTCCTTAGACTTAGGGTCGCAAGTTTGCGGCCCTAATTTCATACCCACATGTTATAATTAATACAATGAAAAAGTTTTACTTAGCAGCTGCTTTTACTGGTGTCTTTCTTAGTATTTTTCTGACTCATCCAGTCTCCGCCCTATCCGAGAATCAATCCGGCGCCATCGTCCAGAATTGCGCCTCGATTAAACAATCTCTGCGCTCTTTGCAGCGTACTGATGCTCGCTCACGTTCCTATCTCGGCACGGCTTACGAAACAATCCTATCAGACTTCATTGCCCCGCTTAATCTTATTCTCACTTCCAGTAACCAGCCAAACATTAACTTAACTACTATCCATTCCAACATCGTCGATACTCGTAAATCTTTCATTTCTGAATACACGGCTTATAGTCAGGCGCTAGAAGGCCTCATCTCTACCGATTGCTTTAATCACCCAGAAGATTTTTATAACAAGCTCCAGGACGCAAAAAGAAAGCGCGCTAATGTTTCCGCTACTACAACTACACTTCGTAACCTTTTCTCAGAATATCTTACTGGCGTACGCAAACTCAAATCTAGCATAGGAGCAAAAGATGGAGGAGAATAAAGAAAAAGTCAATCGCAATCTTTTGATTCTTGGCATTGTTTCTGTTGGCATCGCGGTACTTACTACGGTAGTTAGCCTCGTTGTTTATCATACGTCCGGCGATATCTACCTTGACCGCTCTCGTCCAGGATTCCTGCCAAGCAAGGAAGAGGCAGATAATCTTCCAGACCAAGATTACTCTTTCCCAGACGTTAATTATGTCACCGAAGAAGTTCTAGAAGACTTCATCAAAGAATACCAAGAAGTAATCGATTACATTGACGATTTAGAAAGTCCATTTTCTGAAGCTTCACTTTCTAATAACTCACTTGGCATTCCAGAAGAATAATTATTTACATTTTTCCTCCGCCGCACTATACTAAAATGAATACAAAAAGTGGAGGTCAAATGTCATATGTAATTCGTGATGCTTCGGGTTGGGCGACGCATCGCATCGAGCCGGCAGCAAACGGAGTAGATTCTGTCATCGTAAATCTCCAGACCGGCTGGGTTGAAGGGAGAATCGAAGGCGGCGCCCTATAATTTCTAGCACAAGCATCTTGACTTTTTCTATCTTTTGTGCTAAAATCAAGATAACCATGTAAATGGATTAATTTTCTATGAAAGACGAGAAATTACCTATTATTGGATCCAATGTGCTAGTTTCTATCTGCGGGCGCGACAAGGTGCCAGCAAAAATTGACACTGGTGCTGACTCTTCTTCAATTTGGGTATCACATCTTCGCATCGACAAAGATGGGGTGTTAAAATTCAGACTTTTTGGCGAATCTAGCCCTTTTTATAATGGCAAAGTCATCAAAAGAAAAGATTATAAAGTCGCCGTAGTACGTAGTGCTACAGGAGAAGAACAGATTCGATATCGCACGCATCTTACGTTAAGAATGTCGGGCAAGAAAATTAAGGTATTATTCAATCTTTCTGATCGCAGTCGTAATAATTTCCCAATCTTAATAGGTAGACGCAGCATTTCTAGGAAGTTCCTTGTGGACGTTTCAAAGTCGGAAGTCCCGCGCCCGCCTAAAATCGCCAGAACTAAACCCCTCTCGGCAGAACTTCGAGAAAATCCAAGGAAATTTTACGAAAAATACTCAAAGAAAGGAGCAACAAAATGAAGATTGCAATCTTAAGTAATGGCAACGCTAACTACTCGACTAAACGCCTCGTCGAAGAAGCTGAAGCTCGTGGTCACGAAGTCAAAGTTATTAAATACAAAAACTGCTACCTCTCGTTAGATGAGAATCATCCTGATGTCTACTACCACGGCAAAAAACTCCACGGCTATGACGCTATTATTCCGCGCATCTCTAATGGCATGACTCGCTATGGCTGTGCCGTAGTTCGTCAATTTGAAATGCAGGGCGTTTGGACCGCATCGAGTTCTATTGCGATTACTCGTTCTCGCGACAAACTTCGTTCCGCCCAAATTCTCACTAAGTACGGCGTCGACACTCCTAAAACTCTCGTTTCTAGAAACAGTGCCGATATCGATGATCTACTTAATCAAATCGGTCTTCCTGTCATCATTAAGCTTGCCACCGGTACTCATGGTAACGGTGTAGTTCTCGCCGAAACTAACAAAGCCGCAAAATCCGCTCTCCAAGCTTTCTACCTCTACAACGAAGACGGTACCAACATTCTTCTCCAAGAATATGTAGAAGAATCTGCTGGCACCGACATCCGTGCTTTTGTAGTTGGATCACGTGTCGTTGCTAGCATGCAGAGAAAATCTCTAGATGATGATTTCCGTTCCAACCTTCACAAAGGCGGCGAGGGAACTGCAATTAAACTAACCGACGAAGAGAAGAAGCTTGCTATTAGCGCTGCTAGGGCTATGGGCCTCCATATCGCCGGTGTAGATCTCATGCGTTCTGCGCGCGGTCCAGTTGTGCTTGAAGTTAACTCTTCTCCAGGATTTGGTATCGAAAAAATCACCGGCAGAAATGTCGCCGCCAAGATTATCGAATACGTCGAGCATAATGCTTCTCGCAAAAATTCCAAAGATAAAGTCGGCGCCTAAAAACCGCTCTAGAAAAGCCCCACTCCTGGGGCTTTTTTGATTATTATTGTGTTTATGCTATAATTAAACTATGATATTAATCGCCGTCCTTGTAGCTCTATTTGTTGTATTTTTCTTTATTCGCCATCATTTTGGACCGTCACTTCTTGCTGTAATTGCTGGTCTTTCCGTCTACGAAATGTTTGGTGTAAATTTTGCTGACTGGATTCACAAACTCCTCTCCGCTATCCCACTAGAAGTCATCCAGTCTGGCTTATATATTGCTTTGATTCTAGTTTTTCCGCTCCTTCTCTATGTCCGATCTTCTCGCGGCGGAATGTTTGGCATCCTTCGCATCGCCGAGGCGGCGGTTCTAGCTACAATTCTCGCAGCACTTCTTTCTGGTACTATCGCCAAATATCTTCCATTTGACACGATTTCTACTCAAATTTCCAACTTCATTACCTCTATCAAAGGCTCGCTTGTTCTCGTTGGCGTTCTTGCAGCATATTTTGACATTATGATGTATCACGAGTAGATACATTTTATCTTGTTTTTCCATCTCGTTTACGGTAAAATAATACCTAACCATGAGTATTTTCTGCATGAGTAAAAAACACCTCCGGGGGGGGTATATAGTGGTCTATCATCCCATAGATCACTAGTCTTCTCATGCTCTACCATCCTACCTCTTCTTTCTCTCTCCTTCCTTCTCCCCCTCATCATCTTT
>JAZLDZ010000045.1:0-4996 GCA_045615025.1 Candidatus Nanosyncoccus sp.
AAGAACTACTTGACGAATTAAATATGGGACAGTCTGGAAACGATTATGCTCGTAGTTATAGGTCAACAATTGGATATAATCATTTAATTTGGTTGAAGATTTCTTTAGAATATCATCGATAGTAAAAAGCGTCCGCTCACTCAGGCTTAAATCGAACGCGGCGTGTCGTTCGTATGTCTCTCCAGCTAAATCGAGGAGGCATTCACAAAAAGCTACTCGATTTTTTATTAAACCCGTATTGTCCGCTATTTTTCTAAGAAGTGCATCATAATTACTAGGCTTAGTAATTACATTGAGTCGGTCACTTATCTCTTCTTTAGAACTAGAATATTCAAGTAAATCTGTGACTTTTTCATCGGCTATATTAGTTAAATCGTCTAAAGGCGCAAAATAAATGTCGAAATAATGCTCAGATGCAATCCGTTTATCTTTTCGTAATTTATTCGCATCTTCTCGGCTTCCGTTCCATAGCAATGTTTTTACGTATGGAAATAGTTGTGCCAAAATTTGTTCTCTTTGTCCATCTCCCTGCGTCAGTAGTTTCAAGTCCGCTTTCTTTTTATCGTTACCACGATCGCCTATGTCATACCTACTAGTAAATATTGAACCGCCACTTATTAATAGTAGCTTTGAGTTATAAATTCCAGAATAAAAATGTGAATCAAATATTCGTAATATCTCCATTAGGACTAGGTCGATAATATTTACGTTATTTTTCTTGCAAGGTAAAACGAATTTCAGGCTATTAATTACTCGTTTTATATCTCGCGGAGTTTTTAGGTAGTTATTTGTGCCATAGTATAAGTAAGTAATCCTAAAACGATTTATCTCTTCCTCTTTTATATTTATTTTCTCATTTTTAAAAATCCCAGAGAGAGCATTAAGAAAAACTCTATCGATGTCACTTTGGGGAATAGATGGCAAGTTCAGCGGTAGATTAATTATTTTTTCTAGGTATTCTTCGCCGGAAATCTTTTCTGGTAGTTCATTTTCAATAGATTTACAGACATATTCTTTATCGAAAGGCAACAAATATGTTGCGCCGCCATAATTTGCTAATTGATTGACTAGGCGTAATACGTTCAGAATAGAGGAGCTATTTAGCCTATCGATGTTATCGATAAAGATTATGTACTTTCTGTTGCTTTTCTGGATGTCCTTTTCGAGTGCATTTTTTAGCTTACGATTTTCAAAAGCAGATAAAGCTACATTGCCAATTTTACTGACCGGTATAGAAACACCTTCGACTGAGAAGTCGTCTGGCACTCCTTTTAGGATACTTTTTACCGTATTCCTTATTTTTTTCCGATCTTTCTTACCTTTCTCTTTGCAGACTATCTGATTAGCAATTTCATATTGCATGTCCGCGATACGTCCATCGTGTTCCCATGCATCAATATAAATGACGGAGAATTTCTCTTCATTTTTTAACATTTGTCTGATGAGGTTTATTGTTGAAGTTTTTCCAGAGCCCCATTTAGCATAGAGGCCAATAGTGTAACATTCCTTGTTGTCGAGCTCTCTAAATGTACCTACCAATTCTTCGGCAAATTTTGATCTATTGAAAAGGTCGTCTTTTTTATCCGATATTGGTTTATCTGAATAGTATCTTTGGCTGTTCATTTTGCACCTTTCTCAAAAATGAATAAGTACTCATGTGCTAATAGCAGGAAATTGTATTTTATACTGTTAGTCTTCCAATATCCGGTCGCTCGGCAATTGTGCTGTTCTTTCATAATTATTTCTTTAAGCTTAAAACCAGCATCTTCGAATACTCGCATCGTCTTAAAACTCAGGGGAATAACATGGCCTTTTTGGCGCGTGTCGCCCATTAGAATTGCGCAGAATTTGCCGAACTTTAATACGCGGTAGCTTTCTGATGCTACGCTTTTCATTTGCTCTAGGAAATCATTAACTTTAAGGTTTGATAAATCCTGCGGAATATCTTGGCCCTCGCTGTAATGAATAATGTTCGCATATGGTGGGTGAGTACATATTAGGTCAATACTTTCGTCAGGAAGCGGTTTTAGGTTTCGCGCGTCGCATTTTGATACCTTAACTATGCCGTCTGCGCCCTCGTGCTTGAATTTAACCTTTTCGCGACATCTTTGGAGTGCGACCGGATTAATGTCCATTCCAATGATGTTACGGTTTAATAGTTTCGCTTCTACTAATGTAGTGCCGCCGCCAGCAAATTGGTCTAACACCCAATCTTCCTCTTTTGAATAGCGGAGCAGGATATTCCTTGGAATATATGGCGACCAGTTTCCGCGCCATTTTGCATCGTGGGTAGCCCAGTTGCCACGATTAGGGAAACTCCAGACGCTAGTCATTTCTAACTCAAAATCGTCTGGCTCCCATTTCTTTATTTCTTTCTTTTTATCGGGCATATGTCCTACTCCGATGCAAATTTAAATCTTGCTGAACGTTTTAATTTGATAGACGTATAGTCATCTGGATTTTGGAATTCAAATTCCCAGATATTATATAGGTCAGTATATTTATCATGCTCGAAGAATAGAGTTTTGACTGGTTTTTGGGTGAAATGCTGCCACTGCTTATATGGGTAATAAAGTTGTCGAATAATTGTATTATTTGCGTTGGAGTTCTTTGCCTCGATTAGCACGACTTCTTTTTCGCCCTCATATCCAGCGTCGACTTCAGTTTGTACGCTTTCTGCATGTATCTTTTGTTTTCCAACTTGAAAATCAATGCTTGGAGTATATTTTCTGCCTCTAATTGTCAGCACCAGCGAAGGATCATTCATAAATGTTCTAATTATGCTTGAAGCATAAGCTTTATCCAGATATTGCATTTCCGAATCGCCAACAGTGGATGTTTCAAGGGAAAAAGAAAGTTTGGTTTTATACTCGATTGGTTCAGTTTCGATGGAAGGAATGTCTACATAACCCTCGCCTCTGAGAATTTCATAGTATCCGTTTTTAGTTGGCAAGATAAAAAGGCCATTGTTCCTAAAGATTTCTGGTCTATCTTCTCGTCTATCTTGTTTACATAGGCATCTAGGTTCTGTTAGGCTATTGCTTGTAATTCCAAATGTACTTGTTACTCTTTTTATATCTACTGCCGATAATTCAAAGGAGCCATTATCGAAATTATGATTATCGATTTTTAGCTTCTTAAAGATTTCCGCCCACGCTTCTGATTGATTAGTAACCATTTTTATCCTTTCTTTAATAATTTGATATTAATAATTCGTTAATTTTTCCGCGTTTGTCACTATTTCGGTTTATCATGCGTGTTGCGGATACGCGCTTGATATTCTGTTTTGCGTAGGCATCGTCAAAGAAATTATCGTCTTCATTAGTATTCTTTGGATCAGAATTACTCGCGACTATCTTGGCGCCCTTTTTATCTAGCTTTTGAACGAATCTCGCAAGCTCTAATTGGTTTTTGTCATCAAACATGCCCTCTGTATATGATGTAAAGTTGGCGGTTGGCGTTAGTGGGCGGTATGGCGGATCGAAGTAGACAAACGTTTTATTGTCTATGAAATCATCGGATTCCTTATAATCTCCACATACTATCTTCACGTTCTGTAGTTTCTTGGATACTGCCTTCAAGTTATGTTCGTTGCAGATAAGCGGATTTTTGTATGCGCCCATTGGTACGTTATATTCGCCTTTGCGATTTACGCGGTATAGCCCATTAAAGCAAGTCTTGTTAAGGAATATCATCAGGGCGGCTAGCTCGACTCCATTTTCTTTTTTGCCCTTAAGCTCGTTGAATCGCGCACGTTTGGCGAGATAGGCTTCTTTGCGCCCATCATTATCTAATGCTAGGTAATAGCTCTCAAATCGCCTTAAAACGTCTAGTAATGCGTCGATATCGTCTCGGATTATCGTATATGTATTTATTAGTTCTGCGTTGATATCACTAATATAAACTTCTTGAAGTTCGTACTTATTTAAGATGTCGAATAGGACTGCGCCGCCACCAACAAACGGTTCTGCGTATTTTGTTATAGTAGTATCTTCGGCAAAAGGGTAGTATTGCTCGATTTCTTTGAGCAATTGTCCTTTACCGCCGGCCCATTTTAGAAATGGCTTTGCTTCGTTATTAATTAAGGATGCGGCTTTTGTTCGTGCGTCCATTGGCTTTACGGCATCGCATGGAATTACCCATGAATTTCCGACGAACATAGCACCAATAATGCGCCCCTCAGAGCATAAAGTAGCTACTCTTCGTTGAGAGATATCCCATTTTGTAGCAGTTTCTTTTGCTGAAATATAATTCATTTTACCTCACTTGTTCCACTTACTATTATATTCCAAATCTAGAATAATACTAGATCTGAAAATGCTTATCTTAAAGCATTTTTCACCGTCTCGCGTCAAGAAAAAATCCCACCCCTATTTTCTGCACAATAACTTTCAAAACCCGATTGTGTCCAAGTGGATACTATCTATTGACTAAATGATAGAATGTTTTGTTAGAATCGTTGCCGTAATGGCTAATATCTTCCGGTTCGGCCCAGAGCGAAAGCTTGTGGACACGCCACTTACCAATGAAAAACATCTGAACCATCGCGTCATTCACGCCGCGGTTATTTAGCGCGCGTGGAATGTATGCGAGGGAAAAGTAGTACCATTTGTCGTCTTCGGCGTCCAACCTCGCAAAAACGCGCTTACCGCGCCCAAAAAGGCGCACATCGAAGCGCTGTGCTAGTGTTTCTAGGGAATAAGTCTTTAATTCGTGGATCGCATCACGAACAGGTGATTCTGTTAACTCCATGCGTTCAAACTTATCGTAATCGCGCGAGTTGAATCTGCCGTTATGTTCGAGCATGAAGCTTTCAAGTTGCCTGGCGGTAACCGGTATTGGTTCGCCAGGTTTAACTTTCTTGAATGTGCGGCGTCTTACCATAATAACCTCGTTTCTTTAGAGGTTGCGCTACTGGAGCGATATATTCTAATTATAGCGCTAAGACTATTTATCGCCTAAATACCACTTATCGGCAATTTTTCTGAACTTTACA
>JAZLDZ010000046.1:0-6645 GCA_045615025.1 Candidatus Nanosyncoccus sp.
AAATACGCAAACCAACACGACATAGAAATAACCGGCCGGTATACCGACGCCGGTATTTCGGCTAAAACCGCACACCGTCCAGAACTTCAGAAGATGTTGGCGGATATCGCCAAGCGCAAAGGACGCATAGATCACGTGGTCGTTTATAACGTATCGCGCATTTCTCGCGACATGACGTCATTCTTTAACGATATTGGCTTTATCTTAGCCAAATGTGGCGTTACGTTACGCTCTACGGAAGAAGTGATCGACGAATCGCCGACCGGACGTTTCATGCTTAATATTGCGCTATCGGTCCACCAACTCGATAACGATATTAAATCAAAGACCGTTAAAGACGATATGTCGCTACTTGCTAGCTACGGATGGTGGATGTCGCAAGCGCCGATAGGGCTAAAACTCAAGCCAATCATGACCGGCGAATATACTAACGACGGCAAGAAAAAGCACCATAACACGCTCGAAATCGACGAGGCGAACGATATTGGCAAGAATATCCAATTTCTGCTGAATCGTTTCTCCGAGGGCGATATAGCGCCAATGGAGCTAGTAAACCTAGCGCATAAGATGGGCGTAAATGGTAAGAACGGCAAACCTATCACTTTAAACACCATGCTTGGCATTTTACGTCAGTCGGTTTACGCCGGTTATAACACGTCTAAGAACCTACTAGACGGCAAGCCGACCAAGATTAAGGACTTTGACGGTCTTATCGATATTGATACTTACAACAAGAACCAACGGATCCTAAGCGGCAAACGCGCTCCGTTAGTACCGAGCAATAGCGAACTATATCCGCTACGCAAACTATTGATTTGTTCAAAATGTGGAACGCTGATACGATCTAGCGCGCCACGAAGCTCATCTGGTAAGAGGTCGCCGCGCTATCACTGCACCACAAAAGGTCATAGCTCGGTTCCGATCGAGGAAATGCACCAACTATTTGTAGACTTCTTAGAAGAAATAACACCCAATGAGGGTACTATTAAGCTATTTAAGGAAATAGTGAAACGTACAGCGGCTAAAAAGCTCGGCGACACGACGCGCGAGCTAGCACAACACCGCGAGGCGATATCGGACATTGATAAGAAACTAATAGAAGCGGTAGACGCTATGCTAGACGGTAAGATCACGATTGACGATAAGAATAGGTACAGCGAGGCCTTAGAACAGAAGCGCCAAGACTTGCGACGAGAAATTGATAAATTGGAACGGAATCAAGGCCTAAATGAAGCCACAATAGATTACGTGTGCAATTTTATGACAAAGCCGGCTAAACTTTGGAAACACGCCGACCTCGAGACGAGGCAGGCGTTCCAAAAAATGCTATTTCCAAATGGCTTGCACTTCGATATTAAGGAGAAAATTTTTGGAACGGACGATTTAAGCCCACTCTTCTCCGTTATTAACAACAAAAAAGAGCCTGATTCTGGCTCTGATTGCGAAATGGTGATCCGGGTGGGACTCGAACCCACGACACCAAGCTTAAGAGGCTCGTGCTCTAACCAGCTGAGCTACCGGACCAAACTATAAAAAATCAATACCCAATTATTTTACCACGTTTTTCGAAAAAAATCTAGCCCCAAATCTAAAACGTCTAAGAAAAGCCCCAAATCCAAACCATCTAAGAACCCTAAAACATCCAAGAAATCTAAACCCCCAAGAAAAAGCGGAGCCAAGTCGGCTCCGCAATCTAAAAAGAGACTATTTGTCGAGATTTGCAACATATTCTTCCAGTGTCAATCCGCTTCCAGCGATATCATAGGCCGTCAAATCTGATCCGACGAATCTCATGTTTGATGGACGATAAGTTAAGCCAGTTATATCTTCTTTGCCCTCTGGATAACGTACAATGAAGCCATAGTCCAAAGCTTTCTCGTGCATTTTGTCAAAATCTGCTCGCACCTGCGCGCTGTCGAGCGTCTCTGCCCAAGCATTTTTTGATTTATCCCACACTACTATGGAAAGCAATAATCCGGTATGTGACTCGGAATAACCAACATCGCTTACTGGATTTTCTGGCGTCCTAAGCAGTCCAATTAAAAATTTCTGATCAGCCGCCGTACGGTAACCGTCATAAATTCCAATCTTAATGCCTTCTTTTGCCATCTCGGCTTTTAGCATTGTATAGGCAAGATAAGCTGCCTTTTCTGCCGCCATCGTATCACCATCAACATCATTGACGGTAAATACTAAATCTTTCTTTACATTAATGTCATAGAAACCACCAAACTCGTATTTATTATCCTTATTTACGATAATCAGATAATCGCGGTTTGGATTTTCAACCAAATCAATATCCTTCATGGTAATGTCGTAGACCGAACGGATATCCCTTTTGGCAGCCTTTACCGACAGGCTAGAAAAACTTAGTCCAATAACCATAGCAACAGCTAAAATAGAAAATAATTTCTTCATTTCTCCACCTCCATAAGTGTTAATGTGCGACAACAAATAGCTCTATTTACTTATTATACCAAATTATCGGCACTTTGTCAACATAAGCGAATTCTGCTTGACGCCGTCTGACTAACAAACAATCTTATCTTCCAATATTGCCCCTTGCAATTTTTCGATAATTTAGTATAATGATAAGAAGTGTTAATATAAAGGTTAAATATGAGTTTTTCTATTCTAAAGAAAATCGGTGACGAACAGAAAAAGAAAGCTGTTGTTGATGTCCGTTCTGGTGATACCGTTAAAGTCACGCAGAGAATTAAAGAAGGTGACAAATCTCGTCTTCAGGTTTTCGAAGGCGTGGTTATCCGTGCAGATCGCAAAGAATCTCACACCGCCCGTATTACCGTTCGCAAAATCGCTTCTGGCGTTGGCGTCGAGAAATCTTTCCTTCTTCATAGTCCACTTGTTGAGAAAATCGAAATCACCAAGCGCTCCAAGGTTCGCCGCAATAATTTAAGCTACCTTCGTGATCGCTCTGGTAAATCTGCCCGCCTAGCTGGCAAAGATTTCGACCGGGAAGGAGTAACCACTACCGAGATCCCAGGCGAAGACGAAGTCGCAGAAACTGCCGAAACTGCGGCAGCAGAAGCAGCCGAAGCTACTGAAGCCACCGAATCTGCAGCAGCTCCAAAATCCGAAGAAAAAGCTGAGAAACCTACCGAAGCTTCAAAGGCAGAAGAAAAAGCAGAAGAAACAAAATAAACCTTCATGGCAATTCTTGGAATTGATGAAGTTGGCAGAGGCCCCTGGGCGGGGCCTCTTGTTATTGGCGCCGTAGTTTTACCAGAAAGATTCGATAAAAACAATGCGCCCATAGAAAACCAAGCTTGGCAAGAAAACCTTGCCGATTCCAAAAAACTAACTAGCAAAAAACGTGAAAAACTCGAACCAGTTATCAAAGAAAATGCCAAAGCTTATGGACTTGGCTGGGTAGAAGCTTCCGAACTCGACGAAATCGGTCTTTCCGAAGCGTTAAAACTCGCCACTCGTCGCGCCATCTGCGAACTCTTAAAACTCAGCCAAAAGCAAAACGAAAAGTCCCTTATAGATTTGCCAGCCTCACTTCCGTTTTCCGAAATCATTATTGATGGCACGTCTAATTTTCTAAAAGGTACCAGCCTAGAAAATCTTGTTTCCGTTCTCCCAAAAGCCGATGCCAAAATTAAAGAAGTCTCTGCCGCTTCAATTATTGCAAAAGTCGCTCGTGATAATTACATGATAGAACTTGGTAAACAGTATCCCGGCTATAGTTTCGAAAAGCACGTCGGCTACGGCACGGCAGTCCACAAAGCCGCGCTAGAAAAACTTGGTCCTTGCCCCGAGCACCGCTACAGCTTCAAGCCAGTGGACGAAGCGTGGCAAAACTTCTCCAGGGAACATAAGCAACACTACTGTGACGGCAGGGGCAGCGCGTGGCGTTTCCGAGGAGAAGATTCGAATACTTCGCCTAAGGATGCCCACAAAACGAGAGAGCGTGCCGCTGGTTTCTATGCAGGCCATCGCGCGGAAACAATCGTTGCAGACTACTTAGAGTGTCACGGTCACACCATCCTTGCTCGCAACTACAAAACCAAACTCTACGAAATCGATATCGTTTCTGCAACAAAAGACCACATTTATTTTACGGAAGTAAAATATCGCAAAAATTCTGACCATGGCAACCCGCTCGAGTTTATCGACAAGAAAAAGCAAAAACAAATCACTTTCGCAGCCAACAGTTTCATGAACTATCTTAGCAAAAAACTAGGTCGCGAGCTTGACGACTTACCTTCACCGACTCTAGCTGCCGCATCAGTCACCGGACAAGATTTCAAATTGGACAAGTGGCTAGAAATCGTTATATAATATATTAATATGTTCAAATTGCTAAAAAACCTAACTATAAGAGACGTCCTTCTTTTCCTCGTGGTTGTTGTTGGTATTTGTTTCCAGGTTTGGCTCGATTTGAAACTTCCAGACTACATGTCGGAAATCACTCGCCTAGTCCAAACCGAGGGCAGTGATTTTATGGAAATTATCAAAAACGGCGCGCTCATGATGGCATGTGCTCTAGGAAGTCTTGCCGGCGCATTTTTAGTCGGTTATCTAACGGCCAATATTTCCGCCAGCTTTTCCAGAAATGTCCGCAAAACTTTATTTAACAAAGTAGAAAATTTAAGCATGGCAGAAATCAAAAAGTTTTCTGTCGCATCACTCATCACCCGCACCACGAATGACATTACTCAAGTCCAAATGTTCCTTGCCATGGGCATGCAAATGCTAATCAAGGCTCCAATCACAGCAGTTTGGGCAATTACCAAAATCCTTAACAAATCCTGGGAATGGAGCGCGGCTACGGCAGTTACAGTTGTCCTACTCTTATCAATTGTCATCACGATTATGGTAATTGTCGTTCCGCGCTTTAAAGTCATCCAAAAACTCACCGACAAACTAAATGATGTCACGCGCGAAAACCTAACTGGCATCCGTGTCGTTCGCGCCTTTAATGCCGAAAAATACGAGGAAAAGAAATTTAAACGTGCCAATGACGATTTGACTAACACCCAGATATTTGTCCAACGCGCACTATCGATTCTAAGTCCGACGATTTTCTTCTTCATGCATTCCATCACGGTAGTTATCTATATCATTGGCACTTACCTTATTAGTGATGCCGACCAAATGGGCAAACTCACTATTTTTTCCAACATGGTGGTTTTCTCGTCTTATGCCATGCAGGTAATTATGTCATTCTTGATGCTTGCTTTTACCTTCATGATGATTCCGCGTGCCCAAGTTTCTGCCGTGCGTATTAATGAGGTAATAGACACAGAACTATCGATTAAAGAGGGAACGAGAAACGTTACTAGTGCGCCAGAATCTGGCACTGTCGAGTTTAAAAACGTCAGTTTCAAATATCCCGACGCCGAGGACTATGTCATAGAAAACGTTTCCTTCAAAGCAGAGAAAGGACAAACAGTCGCATTTATTGGTTCTACTGGCTCCGGCAAGTCCACACTTATTAATCTAGTTCCACGCTTTTATGATGCAACGGAAGGCGAAGTCCTAGTAGATGGAATTAATGTCAAGGATTACACATTTGAATCCCTCTACAATAAACTTGGCTACGTCCCACAAAAAGCCGTCATGTTTTCTGGCACAGTTTCTTCCAACGTAACTTTTGGCGATAACGGCAAAGGCGAAACTACTGCGGACGGAGTTATTAAAGCAATCAAAGTTGCACAGGGCAAAGATTTTGTCGAGAAATTAGATAAAACTTATCTCGCCCATATTGCACAGGGTGGCACTAATATTTCCGGTGGTCAGAAACAGCGCCTCGCTATTGCTCGCGCCATTGCGCGCGACCCAGAAATCTACATTTTTGACGATTCATTTTCTGCGCTCGATTATAAAACTGATGCCACGCTCCGCACTGCATTAAAAAAGCATACCAAAAATGCTACTTCACTCATTGTAGCGCAACGCATTGGTACAATTATGAATGCCGACCAAATTCTCGTTCTCGATCAAGGCAAATGCGTCGGCCAAGGCACACACCGCGAATTACTAAAAAGCTGTCCAGTCTATCGTCAAATTGCCGAGTCGCAACTCTCTCCAGAAGAACTAAAGAAAGGTGGTAAATAATGCCAGGTCCAATTCGTGGCGAAGTAGAAAAAGCCAAAGATTTCAAAACTGCGATTACACGCATGATCAAAGAATTAAAGCCTTTCTATGCGCCGACAATTATTGCTACGCTTTTTGCGTCTGTCGGCTCTATTATTGCTATTATTACGCCGAACAAATTATCCGAACTAACTGACGAAATCACCAAAGGTTTGACTGCGCCAATGAACTTTGAAGCGGTCTGGGGAATTGTCATTATTGTCGGCGTATTATTCGTCGTGAGTCTCGTTTTCGAAATCGTCGAAGCTTTCCTCATGACTAACGTTTCTAATAATTTTGCTAGGCTTCTTCGCACTCGTATTTCCGAAAAAATCAATTGCCTTCCTCTCAAGTTTTTCGATAATCATCAGACCGGCGACACTCTTTCTCGCGTTACGAACGACGTTGACTCAGTCGCACAAAGTTTGAACGAATCGCTTTCGTCGCTCGTTTCTTCCATCACGCTTCTAGTTGGTGTAATTATTATGATGTTTGTCACGAATGGTATTATGGCTATCACTTCGATTATTTCTGGCTTGATTG
>JAZLDZ010000047.1:0-5365 GCA_045615025.1 Candidatus Nanosyncoccus sp.
GTCCAGGGGGCGGGGGAGGGGGCGTTTTCTCCGGGGGGGGGGGCGGGGGGGGCGGCGGCGGAGGCTGGTAAACCCTTCATAGAAGGCCAACCAACTGATACCACCATCTTATCAACAGCTACCAAGTATGCTATAATACCACCAGTATGCTAGATATAAATTTTATTCGCAATAATCTTGCGTTGGTCGAAAAATCCACGCGCGAAAAAGGTTACAAAACTGATATTAAAGCCATCTTGAAAAAAGACGACGAAAGAAGAGCTATCTTGCAGGAAGTAGAAGCTCTCCGCACCGAAAGGAATGCTATTGCCGCTAAAATGAAAGGTGGCAAGCCTGCTCCTGAATTAATTAAAAAAGGCAAGGAAATTAAACTCCAACTTGCCGAAAAAGAAAAGGACCTAGATAAGTTAACCGCCGAAACCAACGACGCCCTTAAAACCATTCCAAACGTCATTTTTGACGATGTTCCACTTGGCGGGGAAGAATGCAGCAAAGAAGTCAAGAAATGGGGCACCCCCCGTGCCAAAGAAGAAGCTGTCGATCATCTCGACTTTGCCACAGAGAGAAATTGGGTGGATTTTGAACGTGGCGCTAAAGTTGCTGGTGCAAAATTCTATTACCTAAGAGACGGTTTAGCTTTACTTGAAAACGCTCTATTACAATACGGATTAAAGAAAATCCAAGAGCATGGTTTTACCTACATGACTACTCCCGACCTCGTTTCTTCTCGCGTACTCGAGGGCACCGGATTTGCACCAAGAAGCTCAGAACAATCCGACGAATACTACATCGAAGGAGAAGACCTAGCACTTATCGCTACGGCAGAAATGACCATCACAGGCTATCATATGGACGAAATTCTAGACGAAGAGAATCTACCGCTCTTTTATGCTGGCTATTCCGCATGTTTCAGAAAAGAAGCTGGTACTTACGGCAAATACACTCGTGGTCTTTTCCGCGTACACCAATTTAACAAATTAGAGATGTATTGCTTCTGTTTGCCAGAACAGTCTAAGGATATCCACGAAAAGATTCTCGCCATCGAAGAAGAAATCTGGCAAGAAATCGGCATTCCTTATCACGTTATTAATATCGCCGCCGGTGACCTCGGTGCTCCTGCCGCCAAAAAATACGACCTTGAATACTGGAGCCCTGTCAATCAGAAATACCAAGAGCTAACCAGCTGTTCTAATTGTACTGATTTTCAGTCTCGCGCTGTTAATATCCGCGTCAGAAGAAAAGACGGTAGCCTGGAATACGTTCATACTCTAAATGGTACCGCAATCTCTCTAGCACGCGCTATGGTTGCAGTACTCGAAAATTACGCCACTAAAGACGGCAAACTAAAAGTACCTGAAGTTTTGCGTCCATATCTAGGCAATAGAGAAGAAATATAGTATAATTTAGAAAAGGAGTGTTATGATTGACAAGATAGAAATCACTGGCAATAAGTATAAGATTGAGGAGAGCTTTAGAAAATACGCCACTAAGCGTATTGGTAAACTTGATCGCTATTTGCCACGTGGTAGTAAAAAAGACGTCATCGCCAAGATTGTCATCACCGAAGTCGATCGCTCTCATGGCACCAAATATGCAATTTCTGCCGCTATGGAAATCCCGGGTGGTAAAGTAATCGCAGCCAAAGATGAATCATCCAACGTCTATGCTGGCGTTGATATCATCGAAGCAAAGCTCATGGGTCAAATCCGCCGCTATAAACTAGAATCCACTCCACATTTACAAAAAAATAAGTTCAGATCCCTATTTAAGAGAGGTTAATACTATGTCAAAGGATACCGTAAAGTCCGAAAAGACTGCAAAGACCGTTCAGTCTGCAAAAACCATCAAAACCGTCAAGCCAGCAAAAATTAGAAAAGAGAAAAAACCGACCGACAAACTTGCCGACAAGTCAAAAATGACTAAATTCCTGCAAGGTATCTTTGGCGATGCCCAAAAGAAGACTTTGAAGCGCCTCTATAAACGTGCCCAAGAAATCAACGCTCTCGAGCCAAAATACAAGGCCATGAAGAAGCGTGAACTCGCCGAACAGACCGAAATCTTAAAAGAGAAAGTTTCAAAGGCAAAAGATGACGCCGCTCTCGAAAAGAAATTGAATGAAATTCTACCAGATGCCTTTGCACTTGTTCGTGAATCCACTCGTCGCGTCCTCGGTATGCGTCACTTCGACGTCCAGCTCATTGGCGGTATGGCACTCCACGAAGGCAATGTCGCCGAAATGAAGACCGGCGAAGGAAAAACTTTAGTTGCACTTCTTCCAGCTTATCTTAACGCCCTTTCTGGACGTGGCGTTCACGTCGTCACGGTCAACGATTATCTCGCTCAACGTGATGCCGGTTGGAACGGTCCAGTTTATGATTTTCTTGGTCTTTCTGTGGGTGTCATTATTAATCAAGCGTCTTTCATTTATGACAAAGATTACATTAACGAAGAACACGAAGACGAACGTTTTCGACATCTTAAACCTTGCTCTAGAAAAGAAGCTTATAATGCCGACGTAACTTATGGCACTAACAACGAATTCGGTTTCGATTATCTTCGTGACAACATGGTTAACGAGGTTAAATACCTCCGCCAGCGCGAGCTAAATTTTGCCATTGTTGACGAGGTCGACTCTATTTTAATCGACGAGGCTAGAACTCCGCTTATCATCTCTGCACCAGCCGGTGACAACCCGGAAGCTTACTATCAATTTGCCAAAATCGCCGACAAGCTTACCGAAGAAGATTACGTACTCGACGAAAAACATCGTTCCGTCACCCTCACTGATGTCGGTGTCGACAAAGTCCAAAAAATCCTAGGCATTGATAATCTTTATTCTGTTGCAAACACTCGTCTAGTCTATCACATGGATCAAGCTTTGCGCGCCCAAGTCGTATTTAAACGCGACAAAGATTATGTCGTTACCAATTCTGGCGAAGTCATTATCGTCGACGAACATACCGGACGCCTAATGCAAGGTCGCCGTTACAACGAAGGTTTGCACCAAGCCATCGAAGCCAAGGAAGGTGTTCAAGTTCGCCAAGAGTCCATGACACTTGCCACTATCTCTTTCCAGAACTTCTTCCGCTTATACAGAAAGCTTTCCGGTATGACTGGTACCGCCTTTACCGAAGCAGAAGAATTTCAACAAATTTACGCCCTTGACGTTATCCAAATTCCACCTAATCGTCCAATTCAGCGTGTCGACAAAGACGACCTTATTTATCGTACCGAAGCCGGCAAAATCCGCGCCATCGTTAAAGAAGTAGAAAAATACCACAAAAAAGGTCAGCCAGTTTTGATCGGTTCTGCTTCTATCGCCAAAAACGAATTAATTGCTAAATACCTAGACGAAGCAAAAATTCCTTACGAAATTTTAAACGCTAAGAACAACGAACGTGAAGCCGCCATTGTCGAAAAGGCCGGCGAAAAAGGTGCTGTCACTCTAGCTACTAACATGGCTGGACGTGGTACAGACATTAAACTTTCCGATGAAGTCAAAGAACTTGGCGGTCTAGTCGTAATTGGCTCCGAGCGTCACGATTCTCGTCGCGTCGACAACCAGCTTCGTGGTCGTGGTGGACGTCAGGGCGACCCTGGTACTACCCAATTCTTTGTCTCGTGCGAAGATGATCTTATGCGCATTTTCCAAGGCGACCGCATCGCAGTCTTAATGTCACGTCTTGGTGTAGACGAAGATACCCCAATTCAAACTCGTTCCGTCACCAAAACTCTAGAAACTGCACAGAAGCGCATCGAAGGCTTCAACTTTGATAGCCGCAAAAACGTCGTTCAATATGATAACGTTATTAATCGTCATCGCCGCGTTGTCTATACCATGCGTCGCAAGATTCTAGAAGGCGAAAACATCGAAACCGAAATTAACCGCCTAATAAAAGACGCCACTGCTGATTTGACTCAGTTCAGTTCCAAAGTTAACAAGAATTTCAAGAACGAATTTAAAGCAGTCTTTAACCTCGATGATGATTTAGTTGACACTATTGGCTCAATGAGAAAAGAAAAAGACCGTGCCAAACTTGCCTACACCGCCGTTAAGGAAGCCTACAAGCTCAAAGAAGATGAATTCACCCCAGAAATTATGCGCAAAATCGAGCGCGAAGTCTATCTTAAGGTTCTTGATGGCCTTTGGATGCAACATCTCGAAAACATGCAACATCTTCGTGAGGGCATTCACTGGCGCTCCGTTGGACAGCGCGACCCACTCGTCGAATATCGTTCTGAGTCACAAAAGCTATTTGATGGCTTACAGAGAAATCTTCGCGAAGAAGTCCTAAAGATTCTTCTTTCACTTACTAAGCAAGAGGCTGCCGAGGCAGAAGTTACTGACGGCAAAGAATACGAATCTGAACTCACTAAGATGGCCGATCCAGCTACCGAAAAAGGCGTCAATGAAGTTTCTGCCGGCGAAAAAAATCTTGATGACGAGTTTAAGACTAAGACTACCATAAAAAAGGCAAAATCATCTAGTTCCAAGAAATCCAACAAGAAATCTACTAAAAAATCTAGCAAGAAAAAATCGAATAAATCTAAAAAACGTAAGAAATCCAGTAAATCCAAGAAGCGTTAATCATGCGCCACACAGTCGAAGAAGTTAAGCTAAAGAGCGGTGCGAGAGGACTCTTAATCGACGTACCAACGGCGAGCGTCATGAATATGCGCGTACAATTCCGCGCTGGCATGCGCTACGCTAAAAAGTCCGAAGTTTACGAAATCGCACACGTCGTAGAGCATTTAAGTTTCGGCGCTAACGCCAAATATCGTGATGAGCAAGCCTACGAAGCCGATTTCACCAAAAACGGCGCCTATCACAACGCCTGGACATCTGATTTTTCCGTTGTTTACGAATCCGAATGTGCTGATTTCGAATGGGAACGCATCCTAGATTTGAATCGCGTCGCCATCGCTACGCCTCGTTTTAACGAAGAAGAGCTAAAAAGCGAAAAGGGGAATGTTCGCTCCGAACTTACCGGCTATCTCAATGATTATTCGCGCCTCATCTGGCCACGCTTACAAACCGCCATTGGCGAAACTACCCCAACTTTGCGTGAACGTCTCGCCACCCTGCCAAACATCGGCCTTTCGGACATCCGCGAACATTATCGTCGCACCCACACTGCAAGTAATATGCATTTCATTATTGCTGGTCGCATTAAACATCGAAAGCGCAAAATCATCAAAATGCTAGAAAATTGGGAATTAAAAGAAGGCGAGCTACTTGAATTTCCTAAGGACGAATTACACCCAGCCGACGCCGTCTTAGTTCGTAGAAAAGAGGCCAGCAACATTACTTTTGGCTTTTCTTTCGTAGTACCACGCCGCATGACCGAACGCGAAACTTGCATCA
>JAZLDZ010000048.1:0-5128 GCA_045615025.1 Candidatus Nanosyncoccus sp.
CACCGCTGTCTATTCCGACGGTAACGGTATCGGCTTTGCTATTCCGATTTCCGGAGTCAAAGGTATGCTAAAATCTGTCATCGAAAAGGGCAAAGCAGAGCGCGCCTTTATCGGTGTATCTTACGTCAATATTACCCCAGACATTCAGAAAGAATATAACCTTTCCGTATCCGAAGGCGCCTACGTCACCGGAGATACTGCCATTACTAAGAATAGCCCTGCTGAGCGCGCCGGACTCAAATCTGGCGATATTATCACCGCCGTTGACAATGTCAAAATCGGTAAAGCTGGAACGCTTTCCACCCTTATTGGCGAGCATTCTGCCGGTGAAATGGTAAAACTCACAGTTATTCGCGACGGTAAAGAACAAACCATCGAGCTATCAACCGCAGCCTACTCAGATTACATCAACTAGCTTACAAAAACCAGTGTAAAACCACTGGTTTTTTTGTGCTCTATACCATGTGTAGCCGCATATTCTATAATCCGCTCATGCTGGCATGGATCCGCTTCAAGAACTAGCCATCCTGCTTTTCTTTTGTCGGCCTCGTCTCCATCCGCCCACCTTTTCACTATCTCATCAATCAACCGAAATATTAGCTCTAGCCCATACCTTTCCGCGTAAAGCGCAACACTCGGCTCATAACTTAATGCATCCTTATCTAGCCACTCCCAATCTTTATCTACGTACGGCAAATTCGCCACAATCACGTCTGGTTTTTTACCATAATAATTGCTGAGTAAATCAGAATTCATAAAATCTACTTTCGCACCAAACCTCTTTGCATTTTCTCGCGCCACATTCAGCGCCTTACTAGAAATATCCAGCCCAATTACTTCCGCTTCTGGAAGTTCCAATTTCAAAGTAGTTGCAATACACGAAGATCCCGTCCCCACATCTAGAATCATAAACTTAGGCGGTAATTTTCGCTCCGGTGTTTTCATACCCGGAAGATATGGCCTCCCAGCTAATATCTTTATCTCATCAATAATCGTCTCTGTCTCTGGGCGGGGAATCAAGACATCAGAATTAACCTTAAAATCCCGCCCATAAAAATTACAAAAGCCTTTTTTATACGCTTCCGGCAAGCTCTCTCTCATGCTTCACCAATTCAGAAATAATATCTTCTATCTCCCCATCCATCACTGCACCGATATTGCTCCTAGAATAATGGATTCTATGGTCTGTCACGCGGTCCTGCGGGAAGTTATACGTACGAATCTTTTCACTTCTATCACCAGTGCCAATTAAGCTCTTGCGCGCACTGCTCGCCGCCTTCATTTCTTCTTCTTTTTGACGTTCAATCAAGCGCGAGCGTAGAATCGTCATCGCCTTAACGCGGTTTTGCTGCTGACTTCGTTCATCTTGCATTGCCACTACTAATCCTGTTGGAAGGTGTGTAATTCTAACCGCAGAATCAGTTGTATTTACACCCTGTCCACCATGTCCACCAGAACGATAAATATCAATACGTAAATCTTCTGGCTTAATTTCGATTTCATTTTCCGACGCTTCTGGAAGCACTGCTACAGTTGCCGTCGAAGTATGAATTCTACCTTGACTTTCTGTCACTGGTACACGCTGTACACGATGTACGCCACCTTCAAACTTCAACTGTCCATACGGCCTGTCACCAGAAATCCGAAGAATCACCTCTTTCATTCCACCCGCTTCATTTTCATTTTGAGAAATTAACTCTACCTTCAGTCCGTGCTTCTCGGCATAGTGTTCATACATCCGCTTAAGTTCTCCAGCAAACAAACTCGCCTCATCACCGCCCGCACCAGCACGAATTTCCATAATTACTGGCTTATCATCATCTGGGTCACGCGGAATCAAAAGTTCTTCTAATTTTTCTTCCGCTACTTTTAACTTTTCCGAAGATTCCACCTCATCTAGTTTAGCAAGTTCCACTAGCTCAGCATCGCTATTATCAGCAATGATAGCTTTTGCCTCATCAATCGCCTTTTTTAGTCGTTCTACTTCATCTATAGTAGCAAGTATCTCCTCAAGCTCCGACAATCTTCGCGCTTTCGTCGCATAACTAGCATCAGTATACGCATCAGGCTGCGCAAGGAACTCCTCTATCTCCTTCTTTTCTTCTTTGTACTTATCAAAATTCATGATATAATTGTACCATAACAGTTCAAAACTTGCGACATGTGCGTAAGTTTTTCACTATGGACTCATAGCTCAGTTGGCTAGAGCGTACGATTCACATTCGTAAGGTCGCAGGTTCAAGCCCTGCTGAGTCCACCACGGGACTAAATCGTGCCGATTCTGGCACTTTTTTATCATCTTATGAAAGTTCAGATATACAAAGCATCAAAACTAGACACCGCTAAGCTCCCTCGTGACGAAAACGGTAAACCTTTGCCCATTAAACTCACAGATGGTAAACTTTTACATTTCAATATTTCCCATTCCGGAGATTACGTGGCTATCGTAACTTCTAGCCATCCCGTCGGCATAGATTTGCAGAATAAATTTAAGCAGGGAAAACCACGCGAACTATCAAAACGCGCCCTTAAGAAAATCCTAAAACCTGGAGAAAAGCCGGTTAATGGGAATTATCTCCACAACTTCGTCATCAAAGAAGCATATTCTAAGAAAATCGGTGTTGGGTTACCTCTAGGATTCTCAACTATCGACGCAAACGACTTACTTAAAAAGCCTCACTATTACAAAGAAACCACAGATTACATTTGCTACGCATTCTAAAAAATTATCCAAAGACTACAGACTTTGCCAAAACCACAAAGCCTTTCCACACAATCAAAAAACCGACTCTAGGAGTCGGTTTAAAGCTAATTATTTAGCGTCCTTTTCTGCCTTTTTCTTGGCTTCTTTTTCCGCCTTCTTTACCTTGTTACCAAGCGTAGCGCGAAGCTTTGCTGCCTTAGCGGCGCGAGCTTTGAATCTATCGACACGACCCTCGGTATCGATAATCTTCTCTTCACCAGTGAAGAATGGGTGAGAAGCAGAAGAAATCTGCACCTTTACAAGTGGATATTCTTTACCATCAGTCCATTTAATAGTTTCTTCACTCTTTGCCGTAGATCTAGTTAAGAAACTATAACCTGCAGCTTCGTCAGAGAACACCACAAAACGGTAATCTTTAGGATGTAAATCTGTTTTACTCATAACTTCACTTATTATATCAGAGTAAGAGAAAAAAGTAAATACTTTTCTTGCAATTTTCAGAATCTTTGATATAATATATATGTTATTAAATTAATGAAACAGTTCTAGACAATTTTCCTGCATGAAAATGTCAGAGTCTAGGACAAAGGGAAAGGAAAATTAATGTCAAATATCGACATGAAGGCACTTCTTGAGGCCGGCGCACATTTTGGCCACAAGACTAGCCGTTGGCACCCAAAGATGGCGCCTTATATCCACAGCCGCAAAAACGGCGCACATATCATCAACCTAGAAAAAACCGTCGAAGGTCTAGAAAAAGCTCTTCCGAAGGTCGAGGAAATCGTCAAATCTGGCAAAAAAATCATGTTTGTCGGCACCAAAAAGCAGATGAAAGACCTTGTCAAGGAAATGGCAGAGTCCGTCGACATGCCTTACGTCACCGAACGTTGGGTTGGTGGTACACTCACTAACTGTGAAACCGTTAACCGCCAGATTAAAAAAGTTAAAGATCTCGAACGCCGCATGGCTTCTGGCGAACTAGAAAATCGCTACTCTAAGCTCGAAGTTCAGCGCTACCAGGAAGAAATCGACCTTCTTAACACCCGCTACGGCGGCATTAAGGAAATGACCGAGCAACCTGCAGCTATTATCGTTATCGATGCTTCAGAGGACAAGAACGCAGTAAAAGAAGCCAATACTCTCCATATTCCAGTATTCGCTATCACTGATAGTAACGTCGATCCAACCAATATCGACTACGTTATCCCAGCAAACGATGATTCTATCAAGGCTACCACACTCATTCTTAGCTACTTCACAGACGCTATCAAAAACGCTAAAAAATAATTATTAGGAGGCAAAATTATGGCAAACGCAAAAATTTCTATTGAGGACATCAAAAAACTAAAAGAACTTTCCGGCGTAGGTCTTACCGATGCTAAACAGGCTCTCGTCGAGGCTAAGGGCGACTTCGACAAAGCTCTCGAGGCAATGAGAAAGAAAGGCTTAACCAAAGCAGAGAAGCGCGGCGATCGCGAAACCCGCGAAGGTCTTATTGAATCTTACGTCCACGACGGACGTATCGGCGCTATTATCGAAGTTAACTGCGAAACTTCTTTCGTTGCAAAAACTGACGAATTTAAAGATTTAGCTCACAAGCTTGCTATGCAAGTTGCATCTATGGCTCCACTTTATGTCTCTACTGAGGATATCCCAGCCGACGTAATGGAAGCTAAGAAAAAGGAATTTGAAGAAAACTTCAAAGGCCCAGAAAAAATGAAAGACCAAATTATCGGCGGCCAAGTCAAGAAAGCCTTCGCCGACAAAGTATTAATGGATCAACCATACATCCTAGATGATACTAAGACTGTCGCGGCATTTATTAAGGACGCTATTGCTAAGACCGGCGAAAACATCACTGTCCGCCAATTCAAACGCATCGAACTCGGCGTCACTGAATAAGTCAGCTACGCATGAATCCAGAAAAAACTCCCCCTCCGGGGGAGTTTTTTGGTAAAGTCTCATCGCTACATCATCGTGCGAGAGTTGATAGCACTCGACGGAGTAGCCCTTGTGTATTCCGGGAATACTAGGGGGACTACTGCGCTACGCAACGGACGGAGAAACCGTAGGTCTTATAGTTGTCGTACTCTGGGTTAACGTAGGAGCCGTAGAAGTACAAGTTCCGCGATAGCGTAGCGGAGTAAGCTCCAGCACTCCAGAAGATGCCGTCCGTGCCTCTAGCGACGGTACTACCGCTAGTGCGAGTGACGTACCCTGAGTACGGCAAGGAGAGTGGAAAACCATGGAGAGTGGTGTTAGCGTCAGTATTACCATCTGGTAAGCTAGACTGGTTACCCTGTGTAGAAATAATATGGTAAGTATCGCGGATTAAGTTCATCCAGGAGCCAGAGTTCTCGTAGCGTGGGAGTTGCCAGTTCTTCGGGCAAATGTCATCCGGAGCGTTCGTGCCGACACTTGTGC
>JAZLDZ010000049.1:0-14722 GCA_045615025.1 Candidatus Nanosyncoccus sp.
TTCCAAACCTCCGGACTATCCGGAATCATTTTCTGAACAACTTTTATAATTCGGTTGGTCACCTCTTCAAAGCTTCCCACACCATCAACCTTCTCAACTTTTACTCCCTTTTCTTCTAACAGGGGCAAAATTGAACAAATATTTTGTTCAAAAATCGCAAAACGCTTCTTCACTACTTCTTCCGTATCGTCTTCACGCCCCCGCTCTTCAATTCGCTTCCATAATTCTTCTACTGGCACTTCTAATACAATTGCGCCTTTTATATTCTTAAAAAATTTTGAGTTTGCATCTTCTAGCATGATTTCAGTCTGCTTAGTATCTCTTGGATACCCATCTAACACTACTTCCATACCTTCAGCTTCAGCAAATTCTAATTGCTTATCCATTAATCTTACTACCGTTGCATCATCTACGAGCTCACCCTTTTTCAAAATTTCATCAAATTCACCAGAGTCTCTTAAGACTTGGCCTACTGACAACCATCTCCAACCAAATTTATCCGCAATAATTCTCCCCTGCGTACTCTTACCACTCCCCGCTGGCCCAAAAAATATAATCATAAAAGCTCCTTTTCTTCATTATACCTTAATTCCAAAATTCCATAGAAAAATAGCCTAATTTTAACCATTCTTCCCATAGAAAAAATCGCCTAAATTCGGCGATCTTCTCATTAATTTATTTAAGTCCTAACTTCATTCTCTCGGTTTTTTCAGCTTTTCTCACTTCGCGAAGAATTGCTTTTTTACGGCGTTCACGTTTAGAAATTGGCTTAGAAAAACGAGTCTGAGACTTAGCTAGCGGCATAATACCACTCTGTAAAACCTTACGGTTGAAACGACGAATAATGTTCTCATTCGCCTCGCCCTGGTCTTTTCTTGTAACTTTTATTGCCATATTGCCATTCATTATACCAGATTATGCCTAATAATTCAACACCCAATTTTTAGGATTCTCCCCTCAACACTCCGAATCCCGTTCCACTCATTAAAGACTAAACTCATCCAGACATTTACCCTTCCACCCGGCTCTAGTTCTAGCCAATCCTTTTCCGCATTAAATGCCACCAGCTTGATTGCTTTTCCATCCTCACCCCTTACTAACATCCTCAAGTGCTGTCCTTCTGTCCCCATTCTATTTACATCTAGTACGAACACCTCTTGTAATAAAAACACCGGCTCCGGATTACCCTCACCAAACGGCTCCAATCTTGAGATATTCTCCATCAAATTCAAATTTAGCTCGCCCACCTCTGTCACTGCAAGGTCTTCTTTTACATCAAGGAATCGTTCCTGATTCTTTAGTCCTAACCCCATATAATAGCTATTGATTTTCCTTTTAAATTCCTCATAATTCTCTGGCAAGAGTTTCAATCCACATGCCGCCGCATGCCCACCCCCAGAAACCAAGACATCTTGGCACTCCTGAATCGCTAGCGCTAGGTTAAACTCTCCAAAACTCCTTCCCGACCCCTTCAAAACTCCATCCACTTCTGTCAGGACAAAACTTGGCTTTTTATACTGCTCCGTTAGTCTCCCAGATATAATCCCCACAATTCCTTCGTGCCACTCCCCCCTCACTACTAGCACCGGCTCTTTTATTTTCCCCTGTTTCTCTATCTCTTTCACCGCTTGATTTTGTTGGCTCTTGCGTTCGCCATTCAGCTTATCCAGTTCTACAGCAAGTCTTGCCGCCTCTGTTTTCTTCTTCGTCAAAAGCAATTCCAGTGCTAGTTCCGCCGTCCTCATTCTTCCGGCTGCGTTTAATCTCGGCCCTATCTGGAATCCAACCGCATCCGTATTCAGTCTTTTTGTTTCAGCCACTTTCATTAGCTCTACTAGCCCCGGTCGCCTCGTTTTCTCTAGAACAATCATTCCAAATTTACAGATAATTCTATTATCCTTGATTAGTCTCATCGCATCGCAAATCGTTCCAATCATCGCAAGATCCATTAACCACTTTTCTTGTCCAGCCTTTATTTCCCCTTTATCTGCTAGTGTCTTTGCTAGCATAAAAGCCACCCCTGCTCCAGATAGTTCAGCCAGTCCCGACAAATCTTTCTTCTTTTCCCCCTCGACAATTTCCATTTGTCTCTCTATAATTTTCTTCCTAAATTCTGGACGTTTTGGATTCACCACCGCTACCGCATCTTTTGGTGCTTCCCCATTTAACTCATGATGGTCGGTCACAATCACATCTATTTGAGCGACTCTAAGTTCTGTAATTATCTCTGGATTATTGCTTCCGCAATCTACCGTCACTACTAGCTTAACCCCTTCTTTCTTCGCCCTCTCTATTAATCTTTCGCTCATCCCATATCCATCCGCGAATCTGTCTGGAAGCATTGTCACAATCTCCAAAAATCCCATCATTTCTAGAGTTTCTTTCATAATCGCTGTCGCTGTCACTCCGTCTACATCGTAGTCCCCATAGATTAACACCTTTGCTCGTTTGTCACGCATCTCAATCAATTTTTTTATCGCCTTTTTCATGTCCGGCAACTCATCTCCCGGCGTCAATTCTTCGTATTTCGGCGTCAAAAACTCTCTACCCACATTTCTTATCTGTAGCAGCTGTTCAAAAATTTTGTTCACAACAAACCTAACGACAAACTTATTATAAGGCGACCAATTCTAGCCTATGGTCTTACTCTGTTTACCCTTCCTATCCGACATTTGCTGACTTTTTATCACCATGCTCTGCAACTCTTTCAACAGCGGAAATTGCTTATTCGTTTGATAAATGTTAGTATTTCCCCGCTTTGTCACGATTAGAAAATTCCCCTTTTCTAGCCTCTTCAATTCTCTCTGAATGTTCCCTGCATCCTCTTTAATTAACTTCGAAAGTCCCCTCACATGTGTCTTAAAATCCGGATATTTTGCAAAAACCACTAGAATTTTCCGGCGCACCCTTGATGTAATAAAGACGTCCAACATTTTTTTTACCTCACTTTTTTAACTTAGTTTTATTATACATCAAATCGCTACATTTATGTATTTTTTACAACGTTTTTCTTTATCTAACCTGTTATAATATAGCCATGTTTTACGAGGTGATTCCCATCCGTATTTTTCGCGCCAAAGGTGATGGATTACTCACCTATTCTTCAGATTCAGAGCTTCTTCCCGGTCATATTGTCGAAATCCCCCTTGGACGTAGCAAGACTTTCGGCATCGTCATAAAGAAAGTTAAAAAAGTCGACTTCAAAACCAAACCTATCGCCCGACTCTTATATGAAACCCCTCTCCCGTCCCATGTCTTAAAATCCATCTTCTGGCTCAACGACTACTATCTCATCCCCTTACCCCTCGCAGCAAAGCTCTTCCTCCCACAAGGTCTAGGAAAGAAACGTCGGATAGCGTCGGGCAGCAATAGTCCTCTGAGGAAGATAAGCGACACCACGTCCCTCAACTCAACTATCGCACTTAACCCCGCCCAAAAACATGCCCTAGAAGCCCTTCACGCCGTCCCTACGCCCACTAAACTACTTCATGGCATCACCGGAAGTGGTAAAACAAACATCTACCTAAAACTCGCCGAGAAAGCCTTAAACGCCCAAAAATCAACCATCTTACTCGTTCCCGAAATCGCCCTTACTTCCCAACTCGTCCAAGTCTTTAAGGACACCTTTAAAACCAACATTTGCCTAATTCACTCCAAACAAACCGAAGCCGAACGTCATCTTATCTGGGAATCCATCTTAAATGCCACTACTCCCCAAATAATCATCGGTCCTCGCTCTGCCCTTCTCTCCCCCGTTAAAAACCTCGGGCTTATCATCATTGACGAAGCACACGAATCCACTTACTTCCAGGAAAATACCCCTAAATATTCCGCTCTTCGTCTTGCCAGCTTTATCGCTTCCACTCTTAAAATTTCCTGCATCCTCGGTACTGCCACCCCTCTTGCCACTGATTATTACCTTGCCAATTCCAAAAATTCACTTGTCACCCTCAAAAAGAAGGCAAAAACCTCCGCAAAACAGCCAAACTTCCATATCATTAGTTTAGGAGATCCTCTCCTCTTCTCTAAAAACCGCTATTTTTCTGATCCCCTTCTAAAAAACATCGAGGATAACCTTAAAAACCATCATCAAACCCTCATTTTCCATAATCGTCGTGGTTCCGCCCCTCTAACCATCTGCGAAAAATGCGGCTGGCAAGCCCTCTGTCCTAGCTGTTATTTACCTCTTACCCTTCATAGTGACTCTTATAACCTCATCTGCCACACCTGTGGTTACGCATCAAAAGTCCCTTCCTCTTGTCCAGATTGCAAACACCCTAGTATCATCCACAAAGGTTTTGGCACCAAGCTCCTAGAAACAGAGCTGCACAAACTCTTTCCTGCCGCCAAAATCGCCCGTTTTGACGCTGATAACACCAAGGAAGAAACCCTAAATTCCAAGTTCAAAGAAGTAAAAAATGGCGACTATGACATTATTGTCGGCACCCAAACCATTGCCAAAGGTCTCGACCTTCCATTGCTCGCCACTGTTGGCATTGTCCAAGCCGATGCCGGACTTTCTCTCCCTGATTTTTCTTCCGAGGAAAAAACTTTTCATCTCTTAACCCAAGTTATCGGTCGCGTCGGTCGCGGCCATCTTGACGCTGCCGATGTCTTTGTTCAGACCTATCAACCCGACCACCCCATCATCACTTCTGCGTTAAAAACCGACTACGATAGCTTCTATCGCCATACTCTTAAACTGCGCCAACTCGGTCATTTCCCCCCATTTTATTACCTCGCAAAACTCAGCATTACCTACAAAACCGAATCTCTCGCTATTAAATATGCCAACCAATACTATTCTTACCTCTTAAAAAATCATAACAAAAGCCTCATCATCAGCCGCCCTACTCCCGCTTTTCACGAACGCACTACCTTAGGCTATACTTGGCAAATCACCCTTAAAAGTCGTTCCCGCAGCACCCTCCTTGACATTCTCAAATCTCTTCCAGAAAATCCCAAACTGCATTTCTCTATCGACCCACCTTCTCTTCTCTAATTACCGCCTAGCTCTACTTCTAGCCTCATTCACTCTAACGCCAATTCCTCAGTTCCGACTCTACCCACTCTAATACCAATTTTTTAGCCCTAGCGCCGCCTTTACTGTAATGAGCAATTCTTTCTCTATATCTATCACCTCGCCTCGCCAATCCACTAGCTCCTTCATTCTTCTAAATGACAAATCCGGGCTTAAAACCAAAATCGGCGCTCCTTGCGCCGATTTTACCTTTTCCATAATTTCTTCCTTTCCTACCACGTCTCGCTCTGTCATCTCCTTCCACCCCGCACTATCTGACTCTACGATTTTGATCTCCTGGCACGCCGCCTTCGTTCTCTGATATATCTCTAATCGTCTAATCCTTTGACACGTCAGAACATATATTGTTTTTAGTCGCTTTATTATCCGTTCTATACCTTGTCCATACCATACGAACTTCTGTTCTGGATATCTATTTCTTAATTCTTTCCCTGTCACCAGCGCATCTAATGGGTCAGCAAGCACAATTAGCTCCTCTCGCCCAATCTCCTTGCTAAGATCTTCTTCCGTCTTTTCCATAATACCTGCCGAACTCAGCTCAGAAAAATCCTCCTCCACTACCAAGCGTTTTACTTCTATTAGCATTTCTTCCTCTAGAAAATCAGCCATCGCCTCTGTGTTTTTCTTACCTCCATATACCAGCACCTTTCTCATATTTTCATCGTAACACCTTTTATCTCCATGCAAACATTTCCTCATTCATAATGCCACTGCTGAATGCATAGCCACCTTTCTGTTTATCTTAAAATATGCTATAATTAGCCAATATGGAAATCATCACTACTCCTAATCCTCTACTTCGTAAAAAATCCACTCGCGTGAGTGTTATTGATGATGAAATCAAAGATATTATTGCCAAAATGACCAAAAATTCCCTCGAATGGGAAGATAAACACCCTCATGAACTTTCCGCCGCTATGGCCGCTCCTCAGCTCGGTGTTAATCGCCGCATCATCATCGTCCGCGACGACCTCGACGACAAAGAAAACAATCACTTTACCGCATTAATTAATCCCGAGATCATCAAAGCTGACGGCAAAATCACTAAAGATTACGAAGGCTGTCTCTCTGTTCCCGAGATTTATGGTCTCGTTCCCCGCCCAGAAAAAGTTAAAATTAAAGCTATGTTAGAGGATGGTACCGAAGTCCGTATCAAGGCTTCTGATTATCTTGCCCGCACTCTTATGCACGAAATCGACCACCTAAACGGCATTCTCTTTATTGATCATATTAAGGATGACACCGATGCTTTCTATAAGCTCGACAAAAACGGCGACTTAAAACCCCTTGACTACAACAAATACATCAAAAATAACAAGGAACTCTTCCCTGATGACTAAGAAAATTATCTTTTTCGGTAATGGCCCTCTCGCAGATTACGCCCTAGAAACTCTCAAGAAAAACGGTTGCGAAATCATTTTTCACGCTAGAGAGCGCGCAGATTTAGAAGAAGTTAAACGTTTAAAATCCGCCGACAAATCTGGTGAACTCCACGGCATTCTTGCTTCCTTCGGCGTTATTATTAAAAAAGATGTTCTCGACCTCTTCGAACCAGAAGGTATCTTAAACATCCATCCTTCCCTTCTTCCCAAATATCGCGGTCCTTCCCCTATTGAAACTGCCATTTTAAATGGCGACGAAGAACTCGGCGTTTCCATTATGAAACTTGTCGCCGCCATGGATGCCGGTCCAATCTACCACCAAAAATCTTTCCCGCGCGATGATTTTGCTACAAAAGATGACGTTTATCGCATTACCTCTACCTACGCAGCAGAATGGCTTGCTAAGCATTTATCTAATGAACCGCTTCTAGAAACCACCCCGCCAGTCTTACAAGACGACCACCTAGCTACCTACACTGAAAAATTCGACAAGTCTATGTCCCCTCTCGACCCAAAGCACAAAAACGCCACCGAACTGGCTAACCAAATTTGCGCTTTCGCCGGTTTTCCAAAGAGTAAGTACGAGTTTTACGATTTAGATTGTATCGTTATCTCTGCCCATGTTGCCACTTCTGAGGAAGCTAAAAATTGCACCGACGACAAACGTACGTTGTATATACAATGTTACAACAATTCTGTTCTTATTATCGACCAAATCCAACCTGCCGGCAGAAAAATCATGGATGCCAAATCTTTCCTAAACGGCTACGCCAAATAATAACTAAGCAGCAAGTATCGACTCTTTGTTCTGCTTTATTTCTTCTTTTAGCTCTGCGACTGTTTCACTCACAATTTGCGCATAATTCGGGCAATTTTTCTGTACCCATTTTATCGAAAGATATTCCGAAATAATTTCCCAAGTTCCCTCTTTTACTCTATATTTTGTGAGCAGTCCTTGATAAATCGGATCTGTCCGAAAGTCCATACCAAGCTCCGACACTACCTTCCGTATTACCTGCTGATTATTGTTCATCACCCCTTCAAATTCCGCAATCTGAGCATCAGATAGATTCTGCCCCATCTTATTTCCGACTCTTACTTCTAATTCTTCTTTAGTGTGCTCAAGAAAGACCTGTTTCTGGTCTGCTGGGAGTTCCGACAACCCCACCTCATTAAGAAAATCGTCGTCGAATTTCATAATTTAAGTATAAGCTTTGTTCCCCCAAAAATCAATACAAATTACGCAGATTCTAATTCAAAAACCAAGCCATTAGAGACACCGTCTCTTTTACAGCGTCTTTTTCTTCATCTCTCTCGTGAAGAACTTCAATCTATCCCCAATTTGCAGGTTAATCTTGCGCTCAGTCTTAAGTGCGAGTCCACCAATTTCCTTTTCGGTTAGCTCCGGCACATCCATTCTCTCTTTTTGTACGCTCGTCACTTCAACTTCGCCGAGCTCTTCTTTATTTCTCATTACTCTAGCAAGTACCCCAGTTTTTACTCTACCACGCAACATTTCACCGCCAGCAATAATCGAAGTTTTCTCTGTCCTAAACACCCCCTCGACTTTCATCTCGCCCACTTCTTCTTCAACAATCTCGGCATCTAACAACTCTTCCATCTCGTGCTTTGCATCATCTAGAAGTTCATAAATAACCTTATAGCATTTAATCTTTACGCCGTCTCTTGCCGCCATCTTGGCGATATTGGTTGGCACTGTCACGTTAAATCCATAAATCACCGTGTTCTCCCCCGTCGCCATATAGACATCGTTTTCCGTCACATCGCCTACCCCTGTCGCAACGATGTTTAGAGTTACTTCACCCTTAGTATCAATCATTTTGAGAGAATCCACGACCGAAGTCACCGAACCAAGCACGTCTCCCTTAATTAGCACATTAAACACCTTAGAATTATCTGCCGTATTCATCATACGCAGTAAATCTGTCGAGGTCACATTAGCACTCGCCGCCGCATCATTTGCAGCATTAGCATTAAGTAGCGCCATCTTTCTAGCGGTTTTTTCATCCGCCACCTCTATAAATTTGTCACCAAAATCCGGAAGTTCCTTGAATCCAGTTACTGTCACGGGAGTAGAAGGTGTCGCCTTTCCCTTTGGTTTCCCCTTCCAATCTAGCATCGTTCTAATTTTTGCGTAGGTGTTTCCCGCCACGATAAACTCACCGGTCTTAAGTTCCCCACCGGTTACGAGTAGGTTTACCACGGAACCCTTACCCGTCTCCATGTGACTCTCAATTACTAACCCCTCAGCAGGAATCTCAATATCTGCCTTTAGCTCTTCCATATCCGCAATGAGAAGTATCATATCAAGCAATTTATCAAGATTCTGATTAAGCTTTGCCGAAATCGGCACCATCGTAATATCACCGCCCCATTCTTCTGGTTGCAAACCATGTTGCGCAAGATCCGCCATCGTACGTGGAATATCCGCACCCTCGCGGTCAATCTTGTTAATCGCTACAATAATTTTCGCATTCGCCCCCTGCGCAAACTTAATTGCCTCAACCGTCTGTGGCTTTACACCATCATCCGCCGCCACCACGATTACTACGATATCTGTTAACATCGCACCGTGTTGGCGAATCGCTGCAAATGCCTCATGCCCCGGCGTGTCGAGAAAGGTAATTTTTCTGCCATCATGCTCTAGCTGATAAGCAGAAATGTGTTGTGTAATCCCACCCGCTTCCGACTCTACGGTTTTCTTATTGAGCAATGTATCAAGAAGTGTCGTTTTACCATGATCGACATGTCCCATCACTGCGACTACTGGTGGACGCTCGATAGCCTTATCGGAAAGTTCTCTACGCGCATCAGAAATCTTCGTCGCCGAATTCTTCTTCTCTAATTTTACGCCTTCAATCCCTAATTCTTCGATGATAATTGCCGCTGTATCATAATCAAGTCTCTGATTAATCGTTGCTACAATTCCCTCTTTAAAAAGCTGCCCAATTAAAGTCGTTACAGAGAGACCAAGTGCGCTCGCCAACTCATCAACAGTAATAGACCCTGCAATCCGAATCACTTTTTCTTGCGAACTCATCCCTGTTTCTCCCTTCTTCTTATAAGCCTTCTAAAGCCAGAAACACCTAAGAAAGCCCAAAAATAACTCCTTCCATTTTATCACAAACCTTAAAAATTATCAAACTTAGCAGCCCACAAAAAATGCCCTACTGGGCAATTCTAACGAAAATCTTGGCTCCCGGGGCCGGGCTCGAACCGGCAACCTCGAAGTTAACAGCTTCTTGCTCCACCATTGAGCTACCCGGGAATAAGAATCGTAGAGCCATTATACACCTACTCCATGCAAATATCAACCCTATTTCACTTCCTCGAATCTCCACTTCTGCTTCACGTCTGAATACTTTTTGTGATCAACCTCAGACAAAAACTCTGACAATGGTCTCACCCACAATCGGCATTCTCCATAAAGCGCCCGATAAACCACCATCTTCTCCTCTGTTTCGCTATCGTATGCCACATCCTCCACGATATAGAGCTTACCTTTAAAATGTTTATACACTTGCTTTAATTTTATTTCCCTCTTCATATTCATTATTATATCAAATGAAAAAACCGCAGGTTCGTTCCTGCGGTTTTATTTCGGAGATTGCTAAATTACTTGGTTTTGATTGTTGTCTTGTATTCCAAATTCGCTGGTCTTTGCGTTGCTAACCACATTTCCATATATGGAATCAGCGCAATCGTCACAGCTCTCTGATAGTCAGATGCCACATCATTGCGATGATAACCCGGCAACGGTCTATAAATCGTTACCTGGAAATTAATTAATGGCTCCTTTATCGAGTTTTCTCTAGAGTAATTAGCTGCAAATTCTAGCTGCAACCCTTCACCCAGGTTTCTAGATGCTTGCCATGCCGGATTCGATTCCAACATAAATCCCATGCTAATTTCCATAGGCTCCATGTCATTTCCACCCGTAACTTCAAAAAAGCTTTTCTTTATCAGTGCTTCATACACTCTTATCTTGAGTACAAAAGTTCCGAGTTCAGCATTCTTATCGGCAGTGCCCTGGATAGCCTCCTTGACCGAGTTAATCATATCTCGCCCCATCTTGCTAAAATCCGGTTTTTCAAAGAACCATCCTAAATACAAGCTGGAAGTATTCTTCCAAAACTGGAAGTCTTCATCATCCGTCATCCATTTTGCTATCGCCGAGCCAATCACCTGAGTCTCAAATGTATCCTCTTTAGCTTTGACTCCATAGCTTTTAATCGAAACCTCAAACGAGAAATTAGTTCCTCTGACCAATGCTACTGCCGTAGCCAAGCCCTTTGCTAAGCTCACATATTTTTGAGCATCCGTATTCTCGGGCACATAAACATCGACATCAATTTCTGCTCCCCCAGGAATCACCTTATCGACTCGTTCAATTGCCGCCTGAATACGAGGCATTCCCTCGATAGTCTCCGGGAAATCCCCCTCTGGTCGTTTCATTTCATAGATTACCTTACGCTCTCCCCCATCTGCTTTTCCAAGAATCTCTATTACGGTATCTTTCATACCGTAATCGTGCACAATATTTTTGCGCACCCTTTCTAGAAAAGCGCATTCTTGCGGAAAAAGCACTCCTGTCAAAACTTCGCTCATTTTAGCCTCCTTATAAACGTACTAGTTTAGCAACTCCATCATCTATTATATCACATTTTTCACAGTTGTGTTGACTTTTTGTTATGTTTATGCTATAATGTATGTTATCTACTCTTTTTGAGTCGTTTTTTACCATGTAGGAGGTGTGCTTTCGTTTTAATCCAGAAACTCAGTAATTCTAAGATTCAAGTATTCAGGAACACAGACAATTCAGATTTTCAGATTGGAGGAAAATATATGTTAGTTCTAGAAAACCTTAAAACCAATGTTTTTCCCGCTTCTGCTCTTTACGAGCAAGAAGTTAACCTTCTCGTCGCTGTTGCTAACAGATTTACAGAAAAATACCCGTCGTCGGCCAGAAAAGAGCTCAGAGGTAGCTTTAAGCTTATCGGTCGTCATCGTGGCGACAAAGCAAAAGAAATCCTGAGCTTTGATTTCCCTGGTGGAATCAATATCGGCCATAACGAACGCGCCAGCTTCGAAATCGTCGATCATCTTATTGGTCAAGCCGACCCAGCCATCTACGAGAGTAAAAATGCTACTACTAATACGCTTATTATTGAGACTAAATATGGCAGTTTCATTATGGCAGTAGCAATGGCACCACGAGATTTAAGCTATTCGTTCCTGCTCCAGATGGCATGCGCCATAAAACAGCTTGGCTATTCGCCAATAGGCTCTTCGGACAGGACACTCGCCTTCTCTATTGATTCCCTCTACGCTTCTAGAAACGATCGGGATGAAATGTTTAGGCTAGAAACCGAACTTATGGGTAATTATTTCAGTACCGATAAGATGAAAGAATGGCTTCGTTGGCACAGAAATCATTACCGCTCCAAAGGCAGTGACGAACTTGGCTTCTTCTTCGAAGAAGATGAGCAAAAATCTGCCGCCTTCCACCAAGCAAACCAGCCCGTCTTACTACGGGCATGACACCTCTTACACCCCCACCAAAAAACCGCCCCGGATTTCCGAGGCGGTTTTTCACTGTTAGCATAAATCGGCAAGATTGGTGTTTTCTCGGCGCGAAGCGCGATTACTTATCGAGCGAGCGCCGAAAAACGCCAAGATTGTCGGTTTAGGCGATGGTGAGAGAAATTTTGCGACCTTCGCGGTCAATATCAAGCACCTTGAATTCTTTACGTTCATTGAGCGTAAAGACTTTCTCTGGGTCGATATCATTACCTTCGCCTAGCTCAGAGACATGCACCAAAGCTTCTACTGCAGGAGAGATTTGTACAAAAGCACCAAACGGAGTAATACGAGTGACCGTACCTTCTACCTTGGAGCCTTTCTTTAGGCCTTCAACTTCAGATAGCCATGGATCATCTTTTAGCTGCTTCATGGAAAGCGACAAACGCTCCTTATCGATAGCGATAATCTTAGCTTCAACAGTCTCGCCAGTCTTAACGTAGTCAGCAGGATTATTTACACGTTCCCAAGAAATCTCAGAAATGTGAATAAGACCTTCGATACCGTCAACATTAACGAATACGCCAAAGTCAACCACACCTGTTACTAGACCCTTAACAACATCGCCAACTTTCATCTCAGAGAAGCGAGCAGAAAGTGCATCTTTTACAGCTTCTTTCTCAGAGAAGATAAGCTTGTTGTCTTTCTTGGATGCATCAAGAATGCGTACCTTGATAGACTGTCCAACTAGAGAGTTTAATCTCTGTAAGATTTCATCTTTGTCAGCGGAACCAACACGTGGATAATGCTCAGCAGATAACTGAGATACAGGCAAGAATCCGCGAATACCTTCGTATTCGACAAGCAAACCACCACGGTTTGCATCGAACGGAGTAACCTCAACGATTTCACCAGCCTCAAGTTTGCCAGCAATTTCATCCCAGCCCTTATCTTTCACGGCCTTACGCATCGAGAGTAATACCATGCCATCATTCATTTCGGTATCAATTACAGATGCGGAAACTTCCTGTCCGACCTCTAGGTCACGAGAGAAAGCCGCCTCTCTTCTAGGTACCATACCTACGCCGTTAGCGCCAAGATCAATCAAGATCTCGTGTTTTTTAACAGAGAGAACTTTACCTTGTACGGTATCTCCTACTGTAAGTTGTTTAACGGAATCGCCAGTTTGCTCTAGCAATTCGTCCATAGTTAATTTTTTGGCAGTTGCCATTTAATATTTTCCTTCCTTTTGGGCTCACTCAAAAAAGCTCCCTAAAGCTCTTTTGAGTGAACCCAAGATTTCTCTATTATATCAGATAAGAGGTATAGATGCAAGCATTATAGAGCCGAACAATTCCGTCTATGCTATACTTAAATCATATGTATTTAGTTATCGACATCGGCGGCACCAAAACTCTCATCGCCTTATTTAATAGGCGTGGTCGCGTTATCAGAAAATTCAAATTTAAAACTCCCAAGAAAAAATCCGAGTTTCTAGGCATTTTGAAATCTGCCCTCGTTCCCTTTTCTTCCAAATACGACAAAAAAATCCGGCAAGTTATTATCGCCGTTCCCGGCGAAATTAAAGACAATATCGCCATAAGATTTGGTAATCGCCCCTGGAAAAACCTTGATTTTGTACAAGAATTAAAAAATTTACTCACTGCAAAAAATACAAGAATCACCCTAAAAAACGACGCCGATCTTGCCACAGTTTACGAATCATCCTTCCATAAAGGCTTAACCTTATATCTTACTTTTAGTACTGGCATCGGCGGCGGACTAGCTAGAAAAAGTGTCCTCGCTAAAAACTCCGCCTCTGTTGAACCTGGACATATTTACTATATCTATGATGGTAAGTCCTTGGAATGGGAAGATATCGCCTCTTGTAACGCTATTGGCTCGCATTATGGCTGCCAAGCTACCTCTGTCCGAGGCAAGGAAGCATACTCCGACATTGCACGCCGCGTCGCCCTTGGTCTACCCGAACTCATTCAAAGGTATCATCCAGATTGCATCGTCATCGGTGGTCCACTTGCCCTGCAGTTCCCTAATTTTTCCAAAGAATTACGGCCTCTAGTAAAGTCAAAACTTCCACCTTCTCGCATCTTACCTCGTATCGTTCCAGCTCGTCGCCCTAAAGAAGCCGTTGTTTACGGCGGTTACCTCTTCGCTAGAAGCTTACAAAAATCTCGCCCAAAAGCCTCAAAGCCCAAAAGCCTCAAAGCCCTAAAACCCCAAAAAATCCGAAGTCCAAAATAAGCCTATAGACAAAAAGCCTCACACCTAGGACAATGATACTCCCCGTCTTCCGTCTGATAGCCTGTCAGTCCACACTTTTTGCACCGTGATTTTACGTGCAGCCAATCTCTGTATGTATCCAATTTTTCCTGCACAAAATCCTCATCCCACTCCGGTAAAATCCGCGCCAGTTCAAGGTCTTTCGTCTTTTCATTCATAGAAAACTCACCGCCAATGACTTCATCATTAGGAATTCCACTCACGTCAAAAGCTTTTTTGTAGTATTCCAAAAGTACCGTTTTTGCCCTCTCCCAGGCCTCAGATTCAATTTTTACGCGCTGGACGTCTACTGTATAGTCTTTATGCTTAGAAAGCGCGTGACCGAGCTCGTGTAGCGTCAGAAGGGCAAAATTTGGCTGGGGTTGACCCAAAAAAACCGTTGGCACACCATCTACCAGTCGATACGAGAACCTTTTTCTTTTCTGTCTAAATCTTACCTCTGGAAAATCCGCTATTA
>JAZLDZ010000050.1:0-7832 GCA_045615025.1 Candidatus Nanosyncoccus sp.
AGGTGCAAGTAAGGTTTAGGATTGGTGAAATTGAGATAACGTCGAAGTTGATTGATGGCACGTTCCCAGATTATAGACGGTTAATTCCGAAAGATAATGCCGTAAAAGTATCACTAGATAGAGATGAGCTAAGTAGGATTGTAAAGATTGCGGCATTATTTGCTAGAGAGTCAAATCGTGCGGTTACATGTGAAGCGGATGCGGAAAAGAAAAGCTTTGCGGTATCTTCTATCTCGAATGAAGTTGGTGAAAATCAATCGGAAATTGATGCTGATCCTACGCAGAGTGGAAAGATAAAATTGGATTCACGCTTCTTAATGGATGCATTAAATGTGTTAGAAGAGGATAAGGTGAGAATGGAGTTTTCGCTTGGGTCTGAACCGTTATTGCTCGTAAATGAAAAAGATAAAAAATATCGACATATTATTATGCCGCTAAATATCTAATGGAAAACTATATCATAAAGCAAATAAATCTAAGTAATTTTCGATGCCATGAAAATTATAAACTAAGTTGTAAGCAAGATACGACTTTGATTCTGGGTGAAAATGGATGTGGAAAGACATCGGTACTTGAGGCTATTTATATTGCGCTTCGAGGGAAAAGTTTTAGGGCATCCGATAAAGAAATTCTAAAAAGAGGGGCGGATTTTTATAGGATTGAACTGTTTAAACAAGATGGTGAAAAAATTGTAGCAGTGTACGATGGTGAGAAGAAGACCTTTTTAATAAAAAATAAAAAAACTGCGCGGTTACCTGGTAAGGAGCGATATCCAGTAGTCTTGTTTTTACCGGAAGATTTGCATCTTTTAGTAAGCTCGCCTACGAGGAAGCGTGAATATTTTGATCGGGTTTTAGCACAATTGGATAGTAGATATAATAGTATTCTTGTAAAGTATAATAAGGCATTAAAGCAAAGAAACATATTATTAAAACAAGATGACGTTTCCATGGATATGTTGTTTTCTTGGAATATTTTACTTGCTAAATATGGTGTGGAAATTAGGCAAAGTAGAGAAAAAATAATAGAAATAATAAATAGATACTTAACGGATACATATAGAACGATTGCGGACAATAAGGACGAGGTGGAGATAAAGTATGTAAGCTATACTGATTCTATTCTCGAGGATAAGTATTTAAAGCTTTTAAATATGGATTATGAAAGAGACAAATTAACTGGCCATACAAATTTTGGTATACATAAAGATAATTATGAATTTGTTTTTAATAATTCCCTAGCGGATACTTCTGCCTCGAGAGGAGAAATTAGAAGTATTATTCTAGCTTTAAAGTTTATAGAAGCAGAAGAAATATATAGAGTGCTTCAAAGAAAGCCAATTGTACTTCTTGATGATGTATTTTCAGAACTAGATGAAGTGCGACAAAAATGTTTAGTAAAAAATTTCAAGAATCACCAAGTAATATTAACAAGTGTAAAGTAGCTACTTTTTATTCTTTACTACCGGTGGAAAATTATTCATCATGCCGTTGCAATAGTTTTTATAGGAGATAGAAGATAAATCAATATCTTTCCCAATTTTTTGTTTGAGCCAATTTTCGGCAGCGGTTTTTACTTCGGTAGCTTCATTGCTTCCCTCGCAGGTATATGACACTACTGTGATAACTGGTTCCCTGTCTGGGTAATCTTTGAAGATGTTAAAGTCGATACCACTAGTAGTTTTACTAGAGAAAGGTAGATACTTATCTGCGAAAGAGTCAATTACGGGGTCAGCTTGATGAAATTCGTCACTACAAGAAGTTGTATTATATTTTCTTTCTGATTGTTCTACGCAGAGGACTGTGACTGGGTACCCAGAGATGTATTGATTATTTTTATTGGTTGTCCATTCGTAGTGAATGGAAAAAGACTGCTTAACGCTTTCGATATCAGTGATAAAATCACCATAATATAAGTCTGTGTCCTTGTCGTAGCCATCTTCTAGGGTGCCAGAGCGAATTATAGCACCGGTTTTTGGTGGAGTCTCGTTTTCTGAGAGATTAAGAGCTATAGCGTCATATAGGCCAGCTTTGATAAGTGCAGAGATGTCGCTTGGTATATTACTAGGAAGTCCAGCAATATCCGTGCGAGTCTTTTTAGCTCCACCATCATTTGGGTTAAGAAGGTTGACTATAACTACGGTGATAATAATTAGCATGAAAAGAATAACGGCGATAATGATGGTTTTAAGACTAAATAGTTTCGATTTATTCATTATGATGCTCCCATATCTTCTGGATAGGCGTAGATGTAACCATTTCCGGTATAAGCACTTGCACTAACTTCGCGTACTTGAATATAACCATTATGGTAGCTCGCTTCGCCGAGGTACATTTTATCGCCGTCTATACCTAACACAACAGCAGTGTGTCCAGCGCTAGAGATGGAAGTGTTGTAACTAACAACCGCACCTGCTTTTGGAACTTCGTGTGCGGGCCTATTACCAAGAATGTTTGGTACTACCTGGTTGCCGTTCCCTGATGTTAAATTGTAATTATAATATTCCTTAACATACCATCTAGTAAAGGCGACACAGTTATATAATGGGCTATTTGAGCCGTTATGAACGTTGGCGTTTATATTATAGTAGGAATATTGGTCTGGGGTAACACGTTTATATTGCTCTATTACTCCTAATGCTTCGACGTGACTAAGACCGCCACTTTCTAACATTGTAAGAAGTTCTTCTCGACTGACTTGTTCATATTCATCGAAGTAAGCTTTTTCGGCATCGGAGATTGGTATGCAAGCTGCTCCGCTATAGTTTTCATCGGAAAAATCAACTGTACCACCTTCGTAAGAAACATAGTTGCTTGCGTAGCCGGTTCTAGTGTCGACCACTTCTTCGCTTTGGTCTGCTGGTCTTTCGTAAGTTTTTAATACATAACTAGTGGCACTTCTTAAATCCATAGAGTTTAATACTTCCGGTGTAATACCGTAGTCATTTAATTCCTTGACTAGGAATTGGGTTTGAGCAGACAGCGATGTTACTGGTAAACCTCTTTCGTCGGCGAAATCTTGAAGATTTTTTACGCGCCCAGCTGAAGTCCATTGGGCGAGGCCTAAACCTCCGGAGTAGGTTTTTGCACCATTGGCGTAAGCAACGAAGTTTTCTGGTGATAAATATCCTGGATAATTACTATTTGCGTCGATTTTTTCGAGTTGTCTTGGGTTAAAAGCGCCACTTTCTGCACGGAGATTTCCCATAATAGCTGCCGCAGCAGTATTGGAATAACCATTCTGAGTGAGGTAGCTAAAGACGGTTTGCTCATTCTCTCCCTTATCCTCTAGAAAGGCGGTCGCATCGGCTTCGGTGTATCCATCGTCACAAAAAAGCGAATCAGCATCTGCTCTCCACCAATAAGCGAAACGGAGTCTTGCTTCTAGGTCACTGCTAAGATAGTGGCTACGAGCGTGAGTATCAAAAAAAGGAACCGCGGCGATAGAAAATGAGAGAAGAAGGTAGATAAAACCTTTAGCTTTTTGACCCATATGGCTATATTATAGCATATTATAGGGGCTGTATTGGTATGTATTCGTAGAGAATTTGATAATCATCTGGACTCATGCCGGTCTCTCTGATTTTTTGCAATGCTAATTCGTAATTTCCGCCGGTGGTGTCAGTGATTTTAATACAAAAGTTAGTTTCGCAGCCGGTAAAAGATCCACCATCGATGCGAAATTCGGTATAGTTATAATCTGTGTCGTAGTTTGCGTAGATAATTGGTAAAACAGAAGATATTTTGTATTTATTATAATACTTCTCTGATTCAAGCGTTGCTTCGTAGTCGCCGATAGATGTAAGTAACTGTGCATCCTCTTGATGGTTTAAATACCAATTATATCCGCCGTTGGATTCAAGCAGGAAGGTAAAGAGTTTATTGTTTGAGGCGGTATTAAAAGAAAACTCTTTAGTATTAAAACCGGACTTTTCTATTTTTACTTGGTGTGTGCCGGAAGGGATGCGATAGCTTCCGTTTTGATATTGTTTTCCGTCAATTAAGATTGTGGCGGAAGCTGGGGCGACGCGTATCTCGATTTCGGAGGTATCTTTTAGGTTGAGAGCGGTGATTAATAGAGCAATAGTAATGAGTGCTAATGTGAAGAGTGAAACGAGAAGGATGGGATATTTTTTGATGAGGTTTTTCATTAATTCCCTCCTCTAAAGCGGAAAATACGATAAGAAGAATCGGAATAATAGTTTGCGGAGTGATCGGCGGTGCGATCGCCATGTGAAGCAGAAGCAATTTTACCTGTACCTGATTCATCTACAACATACATTTCGACATGAGACGGCTTTACACGAATATCACCAGGTTGAAGATTGGAGGAGTTGCCAGTATTAGGTATTTCCTGGTAAAGATTCGGATGAGAGACAAAATAGGCAAGCATGTTTGCTGCACCGCAGCAAGCGACGTTTGGATCGGCGCCAGAAAAACGTAAGACAGTAGCGACGAAAGCGTCGCAACTAGCACCAATTTGGACATAGCTATCACTGTAGTTACTCAAACCGACGGCGTTTAGGGCGGCAAGATATTCTGCTCTGGGATCATTTAAAGAATGACTGCGGTCTGCCCAAGAGAGGGCAAGGGCGGTAGCATTAATGTTGCCATTTCCCTGTGCAATAGATGAACAGGCGTATGAATTAGAGAGTAATGATGGATTAGTAATAGTTGAGGAGGACCAGTTTTTTTCTTCGGCGCGATTTTGGACGGCTTTGATAACGGAGCTGACTTTGGTAACATAGTTTGGATCTGTGGCGTAACCAGCAGATTTGATGGCGGCGATATAGCTATATGGATCGTTTGGATAATTAAAAGCACCGGCAGCGCGATAGCGTGAATTATTGGTAATGAATTCGTAATAGCCTTGCCAACCTTCAGCGGGGCTTGAATAAGAGTATGCATTGTCGGGGTTACTATCGACAGCGCCAAGTCCAAAGAAGTTGTTACGATTTCTGGCGTAATTACTGGTGCCAGATGCGGATTCGATGATTCCTTGCGCCATGACGGCCTCCCAAGGAATACCATATTCGGCGCTAAGTTGAATTGCGATATTATGGTATTGGTCGACAAAGGCGGACTGGAGAGATGATAAACCAGCAGTAGCGATACCATCATAGCCACCTAGGCCTGGTAGGCAGTTGTCGGCGTACCCACCTGGCTTATAATAATAAATACCGTTTTTGTCCATAAAGTCTAGCTGAGCGCTAGTAAGGGCGAGAGCTGGCGCGACACTTAAGGATGAAAAAGCAAAAATTGTGGCGATTAAGAGAAGTAATTTTAGGTGTTTCATGCGATTTCTGCCTCTCTCTTTGTATAAACAAAGTCATTACGATGTAATGTGCCGATAGTTTCTGTAAGTGCATCATTGTTTGAGAAATAGTAAGCAGTATTTTCGGAGGCGGTGAAATCGTAGGTATATTCTGGATGATAGTTGGCTAGCGCTTGATAATAATCAATAAAATCAAGAGCAATTTCGGACTCTTCTTTTGTGAGCCCGGAGATGCGGGCTAGATAACCAGAACGAGAATTATCCAGTGGGTGCCCTTCTTCGTAATGTGCACGATAGATTGCTAGTGGGTTATTCTCTGCAGTGTAGAAACCGAGATTTTCTTTAACGCGAGTGGTGAGTGCCCAAAGTTGGTGATACTTCTCGGTTTCTTCCCAGTATGGATTATCTTCGGAATTAATATAGCGTGAACCATCGGCTACAGAGCGACAATATTCACTATCGATAGATTCAACCATTGCTACAATGTTAGTAAGGATTGGTACATCGGTTAGGCGATGTTTGCAGGCGTTGGCAATGTTGGCGTCATATACTCCTGGCATGGAATATCGACCCATCCAGAAAGTAATGTAGTCGGCGAGTGGAGAGTCATCTTTCACGACTTCTCTACCATCGATAATATCAACTGACTCGGAAATGACACGTTGATATTCGGGATCATCAGTGGAGAGATTAACAGTGGAAAGATCGTTAACGGCAATCATGGTGCAATAAACGTTTGAAGCGGCGCCGACTTCGCTAGTTTTTTCGCAGTAGTCGCCAAAACTTGTAAGGTAAGAGGTGTCTTCTCCGTCTGCATAAGTTGGATTAAGTGAGGCGAGCGAAGTCTTTGCAATGCTGGAAAGAGTGGTGATGGACGAAGTAGCTGAAGTGAGAGATGAAGCGAGCGGAGTGAGCGTATGTGCAATTGAACCTAGAAAAGTGTTTTTATTGCTCATGTCGAATGGGCTGTGATTTTTACGATCAACTTCTGCTTGTTGAGCAATAGTGAGATTATTGGCGGAATTATAAGCTAACACCTGTGATTTTGAAGCTCCGGAAGAGCCAGAATTTTGTTCAGCAGCTAACATATTGATATTGGCAGCACCAAGGGTGAAGGTTTCTCCACCAGCGATACCAACGGCGTTAGTATAGGGGTTTTCATACATAACTTCGGCAATGGTTGGGATAAGAAGTGATAGTACTGAGCTTGCAACGATTCGAACGCCAGCACTAAGAGTAGTGCCGAGTAGAATACCAACAGTGGTGCGAATGAGATTGCTGCCTGGGATAGCTAGGGCAGCAAGGCTCAAAACTACGCCACCGGCGCGCTCGATTTGACAAGCGTCAACAGTGAGCCCAGAGTTTAAAAGACTAATGTTGGTAGATTCGTAAGAGCGTTCTAGCGAGTAGCGACGAGTGCTAGTACGGTTGGCCGGTAGTCCACCAAGCACGACGCGCATGCCTTCGCTTTCCATTGGTGAGCCGGTAAGTTCGATTCTTTCACCAGTGCGAGCGTCGTAGACGGTGGAAGGTTTGGACTCGGTGAACCAGTTCAAGACGGTGTTAATAGCGCTACCATCGCTGTCGCCGTATTTTGCTTTACTAATGCTTTCCATTGTAGTCATGTATTCATGTGCGGGAATATAACGACTATTAGAGGCAATTGCCGTGGCTATAATATTACCAATTTGGTAAGCGGCGCATCCTGGGGTTTTGGCGGCAACTTTGTCGCCGACGGAGTCAAGATATGCTCTGGCGCGTTCTTCCGGAGTAGTAGAGGCAATAGATCCGGACGAAATAGCACCGTTTGAGACGATTTCAGTAACTTCTTCGTATTCGGCTTTTTCCTCTTCGGTGAGGCCTTCGACATCGACTTCGTTTCCGTCTTCGTCAACATAGAATGTACGCTCTTCGGCTGTGTCAACAGTAGAACCACCATCGTTAGTGTAGTAATTTGTCATGACAGTATTGTAGGTTTCTGTGTCTTGGTCGTAATTGCCGGTAGTGTTATAGGAATGGAGGACGTCGCGAGAAAGGCCGAGTTTTTTATAAAAAGAATTTGCTGCACTATCGAAGAAAGTGGCAATACGTCCACGTCTAGCATAAGTAACTGCTTCGCGGAAATAAACGTCGCTATTATACATGGTAATAAAATTATTAGCAGTGATAGTTTTGTCGTTATACTTGAGAGTTTGACTATCAATAACTGTAATTCCCTCTTTTTCTAGGCGAGAGCGAAGATAATCTGGCATCTCGAGCTTGCCTTCTAGGATTTCTACCATGATTGCGTTGGCACGAAGATTATAAGCCGTATAATCAGTATTAGTCGCTTCGGTAAATAGGGCTTCGATATGGGCACCAAGGAAGCTTTGAGACCCAAAAATGATGATGAGTGTAATAATAAGGGTCGCTATTACAGCGATAGGGGCGAATTTTCTTAGAAGAAATTTTTTGAGGAAGTTACCTTTGAGATTAGCCTTATTGATGGGGCTGCGATTATGGTTAGTTCTACCGGAGCCGGAATAAAGAGATGTCTTTGGGGTATTGTTTTCATAGTC
>JAZLDZ010000051.1:0-6321 GCA_045615025.1 Candidatus Nanosyncoccus sp.
AGTGAATATGTTTTGTTTTTGTAATGCAGACGACAATTATCTAGCGGGACTGCAACGTCGGAAGAATTGTAAATTTCGATAAACTGCTCAGTCTTGTCATCGGCATAGTAAGTTAGAATCTCGGAAAACTCGAGGCCGGTACAGGTAGCGGTAACACTAGACGAAACATTTGGAGATAAACTAGTTGGGCCGTCACTAGAGACTTCATCTTCATAAGAATCTAGTTTCTCATTGTCGTCAGACGGAAGATAGAGGCCAGGATGTTCTGGGTCATATGTCGGGGCATATTCATTCGTATGGAAATAATCTCCAGTTTCTATATCTAACAGAATAGTAGTGTATTGACGGGATTTGACAGTTGTAGAAAAAATCGGTAAACATTCTTCCCCGCCCAGCCAACAAACGGAGCTCGAAATTTCACTGTCTTGAATGAGCTTGAGCGAACCAGCCATAGCGAGCGAAGCAGCGTCATAAGTTAAATCTTGCGCGTCGTCAGCCGCTTCGGGAGAGTCAGCGTAACGAAGCAGAATTGTTTCGCCAATGAAGGTAGCGCCATTAGGAAAAGTATATAATATTGTGGATTTACCATCAGGCGAGGAGGCGTTGGGCTTAGAGATGTAGACGATGGAAAGACCAGAAAGGTCTAGCTCCTCGTCAGAAAGATTAATAAGCTCAATCAGCTCGCCAGAATTTTTGCCGGCGGGGAGATTGTATCCAGGGCTAACAGCATGGATAGCTATTTTTGGCAATTGTGGCGCTGTTTCATGGTCTGGGCTAGAGGGTAAAACAGCGGAATCCTCCTCTAGGTTAATAGGCTCGTCAGCGGTCTCGCCAGATTCGGGATCACTGGTTGTGTCCAAGGCAAAAGCGGCGCTTTGGACATTTAAAGCCAATACTAGAAGTAGAGATAGTATCGCTTTTATAGCAGCTTGTAATGTGCGCATGCACCCAACTTAGCATGTGCCGATTTTGAATGCAAGCATAAGCATGATATAATATTTTTATGAAACCAGAAATGTTTACGGTGATTCTCGCGGGGTTAATCCATGCCACGCTACAGCTTGGTGTGGGAACTTTGCTGCTTTTATATCATGCAAGTTTAGGAAAACATGTTAGACGTAGAACGCGTGAGCTTGCAACAAACTATATTTTTGGTAATGGTTTTTTGACTGGAATCGCAGTGGCAGGAGCGTGCTTTGGAGTATATGTAATATGCGAAGGAGAAATGAATCCGGCAATGTTGACAGTCGTAGTGGGAATACTGATTGCCCTGGCGATCAGTATTTGGGCTTTTTACTATCGTTTTGGAAAGAGTACGGAGCTGTGGCTGCCGAAATCAATTGTGCGATATATAAATAGGCGAGCAAAACTAACCAATAGCAACACAGAGGCTTTTTCGCTTGGTATGCTTGCTTGTTTTGCGGAAACGCCGTTTACGCTTATCTTGATAGTGGTTGCGGCAAATAGTATTCTGGGTTTACCGCAAGCGTTACAACTTTTAGCAATAGTATTATATACTCTTATATCAGTCTTACCACTTGTTGTTATGCGTGTTGCCGTACGAAAAGGACAGACGGTGGTCGATATACAAAAGTGGCGACTTAGGAATAAGAATTTCATACGGATTGCGTCTGGTGCAGGATTTGCAGTACTTGCTGCATTTTTGCTAGTTTACAAGATTCTTGGAGCCTAAAAGATGATGGAAAGAAAAGCACAGCCAAAAAGAAAATTAGCAATAGCTAAATCAAAAAAAGCAAAAGCAGAATCAGAAAAAACATTAGCTGGTTCGATTAAAGCACGAGAGTTATCTTTTTCTAAAAATGTTGTGGTTAGAGATATAATGTTCGAGGCTAAAGTACTTGGAATTTCTGAGGGTGCAGCAGAAAAATTTGCGGAAAAAGTATCAGAAAGAGTAACAAAATGGGCAGAACAAAGAGAAAGTATAACAGAAGATGATATAAATACACAAATTGCAAAGGAGATTAATAAATATAGTAAAGACCTTGCCTTCGTATACAAAAATCGTGGTAAAATTATTTAAAGAGGTAATAAGATGAGCAAACGGTTTGACTACGAGTACATAGTTATTGGGGGTGGAGCAGCAGGAATAGTTGCAGCGACTCAATTTGCCGAGGCTGGAAGGAAGGTTGCCTTGGTTGAGCAGGAAAAGTGGGGAGGATACGGTTCTACTTATGATATACCCCAAAAAATATTGACTGGAGTAGCACATCGTTACGCCGAAGCAGTTGCAGCGAGTAGAATGGGACTTTCTTCGGCTAATTTGCGATACAATTATCCAACTATACAACATTTTAAAGAGAAGATTATTGCTAAAACAGCAATTACGAGAAAAGATTTAGAAGAAAAAGGTATTACTTGCATACGCGGAAAAGCACATTTTGTGGGAAACTATGATGTTGCAATCGAGGGACAAGGGCAGGTTTCTGCAAGTAAATTCTTAATCGCAACAGGCGCAACGTTAAATACAGAAGGTATTTCTGGATTAGACACAGTGCCACATTTGACTCCAAAAACTGCGTTAGAGATAGAAAAACCTCCAAAAGCAGTGCTGATTGTCGGCGGAGGAGCTTCGGGATGTGAGACTGCACAATATTTTGCGGAACTCGGAGCAAAAGTGGTAATTGTAGAGAGCGCCAACAGATTATTGCCAAGTTTCGATGAGGAAATAGGGCAAGTGATGGAGCAATATTTCGTAAAAAGGCTGGGGATAAAGGTGTTCACGCAGACGAAGGTTATTGCATTAGAAAAAGACAAAGATTCTAAGCGCGTGGTCTTTGTACGGGGTGGACAAGAAAAAACCGTACGTGTAGAAACTATAGTACTCGCCACAGGAAGTGTGGCAAACACTGACCTTGGGCTAAAAAATGCTGGCGTTAGCTTTGATAAAAACGGAGTTATCGTCGATAAAACTTTACAAACTAGCGCAAGAAATATTTGGGCGGCAGGAGATGTAATAGGCACAACTAGTTCGACAGAGCGCGCAGAGTATACTGCGGAAGTTGCCGTGATAAATATGCTAGGGCGAGGAAAAACTTTTGTAAACTATAATGGTTTTATGCAAGTCGTAAATACTTTTCCGCAGATTGCGAACGTGGGATTAACTGAGGATGAGCTCAAGAAAAAGAGGCGTAGATACCAGAAAGCCTTGGTGCCGCTCTCTACTACGGATGCCGCATATACTGATGATTATAAGATTGGCTTTTTGAAAATTATCGTTGATGGACAAGGAAAGGTGCTAGGCGCATCGATGATTGGACCACACGCGGCTGACATTTTGCAAGAATTAGCATTAGCAACTCGACATGGACTTCCAGTAATCCAGGTAGCGAGCACGCCACACGCGAGTGGCGAATGGAGCAATATCGTAAAAATTGCAGCTAGAAAAGTTTTGGCGGTGAAATAAAACTACTAACAAAAATGACGCCATTATTGGGGGAAACAATGGCGTCATTTTTATCTTTAATCAAGAGCGATTAAAAACTTGGTGGCGGGGGTTGGATTTGAACCAACGACCTTTTGGTTATGAGCCAAACGAGCTACCAGGCTGCTCTACCCCGCGATGATTTCAAAGTACCGTTTTATTCTACTCTAGATTCGGTTTTTTGTCAAGCGGTCATAGGTTTCGCTCCTAAAGGGTGAATGCGGTGAGGGCCAAAAGAGCGAGGTGTTAAGACCAAGGAGAATGACTCTTATGGCTTTAGTAGTGATAACAACGTATTACTACCAGACTGAGCCGGCGTCGCTACAGTTAGATACGTTGCCGTTTTCTGCGCGTTTACAGTTATTAGTAACCCAGTAACTCTTATTAGTTTCTTCGGCACCGCCAAGATAAATAGCATATTCTGGATATGGATAGTAGAGGTCGACTAGCTCGACACGAGCTTCGACGCGGCGATAGAGGTCGTTGGCGCGACCAGTAGAGTCGATGGCAGCTTGGACACCAGTAAGCGTAGTATAGGCATCGCATTTGTTCTCGGAGCCATTCCAGTTTTTGCATAGTGAGACGGAAATATCGGTGCTTGGGCGCTGGTATGGAAGAGAAACTTTGAGGAAAGTAGTTGCTGTAGCACGCGGAGTATTACGATAGGTCGGCGGGAACATAATCGTAGTAGTACAAGCATAACGTTCGCCGGCTTTGCAATCGGTAATAATCATATCGTTACTGTATTTGTCGGAATGATCTAGAACGATGTCGGCGGAGATGACGTTCCTGCCAGAACCATTTCTAGGTTCGAATACAAGCATAGCATGATCAGTACCAGTACTCTTGCCATTATTAACACTAAGCTCACCGACACTATAATATGGTGCATCACCATATGAGTCCGTTTGGAAGATTTCAAAAGTAACGACTGGTGGGGCATAGGTCTGGCTATTGTCTTTTAGCTCGGTACTAGTAGCACCGTCGCCAATCATATAGCTCGTAGAGTTGCCACTAGCATTAATGTCAGAATACCAACTAAATTCAATAGCATTAATGTCAGCTAGATTTGCAGAATGAAGCGGAATGATACGAGTACTATCAGCGGCGGTAAGGGTAGTTAAATAGTCGTCAGTTTCTTCGGTGATTTTTACGCAGGTGTAGGCTTGCTCCATATAGGATGAGCTACCCGTATCACTGGTGCTTTGAGTCTCTTGGATAATCGTAGAATATTGCGTGCTTTCACCGCCATTTTCACGACCAAGGACCTTGGCTACTACATCACAAGACTGATTGGCAATGCCAGTTTGCATTTCATAAATAATTCTAGGACAGGAAGAGATACCGGCATTAGCATTGGCAGTATAGCCTTGGGAAATACAATCGTGATATTTAAGCACAGCGATTTTGGCATCTTCTACGCCCGCCATGGCGGAGTCATAGGCAGATTTATAAAGATCGGCGTTGACAGTAGAAATTGATTCGTTAATAATAATACGAACGAAGCTCATAGTAATAATACCGAACATCAAAGTCAGAAAAATAACTGCATAGATGGAAACGGCGCCTTTTTTGAAAGTTTTTCTATTCATCGGTTTCTCCTGTCGCCTGAGCGGCGAAATTATATTTATTTAATGCACAATAGGTAAATTCATCAAAGAATGCTTCACTTGATGCTTTACAATACTCTCCGCTAGACATGATATCGACACCGCCTTGGAGAGTAGCAAGGACGAAGGTGCCAGTATAGAATGCTTGTCCGGAATAGGCATGGCGTGCGGGATGAAAGATGCGAAGATCATAAATAGCCAAATCTGCTTCTGCCGTGCTTAATAGTTCTTCTGGAGACGAAACGGAGTAAGATGGAGAAAAGACAGAAGAATTATATTCATAAGTATTACCATTGACGTTTCCCCTGCAAAGCTCACCACCTGGATCAAAGGCGCGAACAAGGCGATAGTCACGATTACCATTGATGACAGCGCGGAAGCTTTTAGTCTTATCCTTCTTGAATGCGTAACCAGTATTCCAAATATACGTATAAAGTCCACTACAGAAAATGCCATTGGTTGGGACGGAAACGCCGTCGCCAAAATCGTGCTCGTATTGGCGATAGATATATTTAAATGCGGCGTCTCTTTCGCATGCTGCGCGTGTAGTGTCGCTAATCATGGAACATTTAGCACTAGTACTAACAATGGTAGAGGCACGAATGTGACGACTCATATCTTCGATGATTTCTTGTGAAGTAGTATTAACCGCTTTAACAGTAAGGGTTTTCTGATAAATCGCAGACATTTGGATAATAAGGAAGGTTGTCATTAAAAGTAAGACAGAAATAAATGCCATAGAGAGCGTAGTTTCAATTATGGTAAAACCGGAGCGAGTTTTCATTTGGCACTCTCCACAATTTCTGGGTTATAAAGACGGATGGTAGTGCCGATGGTAGTAGGATTGCTTTCGTTTGGTCCGACCCAACAAGCGCGAATATGGAAGTCGTAAAACTCTGGAATAGATGAGTTGCTGCTGGCATTTCTAGTTTTATCACGCACTGCTACAATATAAATACCTTCCGCTACGGCAACATAGCGATAAGTACCCTCCTCATACAATTCTTCGTCGGAATTATCGCCAGACTGAGTACTATTTGCGCTATTAGAATAGATAACACGTGGATAAAGTGGGGTAGCCTTAAATGCGTCCCTATTAGATTTTGTAGAGATAACGATTCTATCGAGATTAATTTGGCTGCCAGTGAGTGATAAGTCTAGTGGATCGATTTCGCGAGTATTCATAATAAAGGCAACGAGGCCGGATTTGAAGATACTCTTGCTGCCGCCATCATAGATTTCGTTGCAGGAATTAACATTTAAATCTGG
>JAZLDZ010000052.1:0-7526 GCA_045615025.1 Candidatus Nanosyncoccus sp.
GTCATCCAGCATCTACCATCAGCCAATTTCTTGACTTGGTAAGTCTCACCATCACGCACGTCAATCATGGTATGGGTCGGGACGACGGTGGTTTTGTCAGCCACGGCAGAATATTCAGCCCATGACGTTACATCTCTAGTAGCAGAGGCGGACGGAGTAACTAGGCTGTCGCAAAACTCTGGCCAGTCAGCGAAGCCTTGTAAGGTTTTTAGGGTCCAGATATTGTCCGGTGTGGTATCCTTGATTGGGATGACTTTTGAATAGGCCTGATTATAACGTGGAACGTCTATATAAATGTAATTCTCGCCAAGCGACGTTTCGATGGTAGTGCAATTTAGTTGTAAGGCGACTTGTTCTGTTCTACTGCATTCGAGCTCCTTATTAGAATAAGTTGATACTGGCGTGCCATTGTTCGTTACATCTCCATATTCTGCGGCGGTTAGAAGATAGACGTGAGTTTCGATTTCTGGAGTCGTTGAATAGAGTGACGTGGTAATCCGCAAAGTTTCGCCACCGCGTTCAAAAATTGCGGCCGGAGCAAAGTCTAAGTCTGGGCTAGCCGCGTCATCGGCAATTGCTGTATGGAGCACCTCGTTTGAGTAGGTCCCAGCAGCAGTTTCGTAGCCGGCTCGAAGCCCATAATAAACGGTCAAGATATCATCGCCAAAGCTATCGGTTTCGGCGATTTTTTGAGCAGGCTGGTCGCTTCCAGGTATGGCAGCGAATTTGTTATCATTCGGTGTTCCATTTTGCATAGTGTCATAGTTTGCATCGAAGCCATTTGAGGCAACGAGCGCATCTTCGGAGCTAGAGAAAGCGTATCCCCACCTACCGTTTGTGAGGGCTACTGGATTAGTGAAAGTCCCGGTGGACGTGATTGCTTTATCGTTATTTGTGTTATTAAGTAGAGAATTGGTCGTGCTATTACTACCAGCCATTTCTAGATATAGTTGATATCCGGTAGTCGAGCTGGTGCCGACATAAATAATCGATGAGACCACCGTCATGAGACCGTTAGCGTCTGGAGTAAGTTCAAGTGGAACTATCTCTGGGACAGAAATCGCAACGATAGAAGCTGGTCGTCCAACATGAACCATAACTGTTTGGTTTTCTCCAACCTCTTCCGCACTAACGTTCTTAATTGGCAAGGTCACAAAATGCATAAAAGAGAACAAAAACACAGAAACAAAAGCGACAAATAAGCAATTTAATAAGCGTTTACCCTTTTGAATTGTCACTCTCTACGTATCCCCTGTTTCATCATAGTATCATTATAGCACAAGCCTTTTAAAATACATAGTAATTGAACCCACTCGGTAAAACCCCACAAAAAAGGCTCCGATCAAGTTCGGAGCTCTTTTTTATTGTGCTTTTGTGCTAGGCGCGAGCAAAGTGTGCGAAGGCACGGTTTGCCTCTGCCATGCGGTGACAATCTTCCTTCTTCTTAAAGGCGGCACCGGTTTCGTTGTAGGCGTCGACAATCTCGGCTTCGAGACGCTTAGCATAAGGCATACCCTTACGGTCACGAGCAGCTTGGACTAGCCAAGAGAAGGCAAAGTGTTGCTGACGGTGACCAGAGATTGGGAATGGAATCTGGTAGTTAGCACCACCGACGCGGCGGGACTTAACTTCAAAATCTGGAGAAACGTTAGCAAGAGCTTTCTCGAATACCTCTACTGGGTCTTCACTCTTTAGTTTCTTAGCAGCGCCCTCTAGAGCAGCGTAAACTGCACGCTCGGCAGCTTGTTTCTTGCCGTCAAGCATAGACTTATTGATAAGGCGCTGAACCAAAATGCTCTGGTATTTGCGATCTGGAGAAACTTTACGAACTAAAGCAACTGTAGTTTTACGTGGCATTACTTACCCTCCTTTTTAGCGCCGTATTTGGAACGACCCTGTTTACGACCCTGGACACCTTGAAGATCCAAAGTACCACGGACAATGTGATAACGAACACCTGGAAGATCTGGGACACGACCACCACGGACAAGCACAACAGCGTGCTCCTGGAGGTTGTGACCTTCGCCACCGATGTATGCCCAAACTTCCTGGCCATTAGTAAGGCGCACACGAGCGACCTTACGAAGAGCGGAGTTAGGTTTCTTTGGGGTCTTAGTGGTGACCTTGATACAGACACCACGCTTCAATGGAGAAGGCTGGTCATAGTAACGAGTTTTCAAGGTATTCACAATAGAGCCAAGTGCAGGTGCCTTGGACTTTTTTGCAGCCTTTTTTCTAGGCTTTCTAATCAACTGATTAATAGTTGGCATTAAAATTATTCCCTTTTATAGATTAATTGCTGTTTGCTTCCCTGTTTACAGCAATAACAGGCAAGCGTGAAACTCTTGGAAACATTATAACAAAAAACAAGCCCTTTTGCAAGGGCTTGTTATATACTTTAAGCAATTATTTCTTCAAGACTTTTTTGTCGTATTTGGCAGAACCAAAGGCGAGAATCAAAGTAAAGATGTTTGGTAAGAAGAATAAGCCGATAGCAGTACCAACACCGCGCTTGAAAGCTTTGGAAAGCTTGGCACAGAGAACGATGTAGCAGACAAGCTCGAAGATAGCCATAGCTGCGGTAATGATAGTGAAGGAAATGTCCTTAACTTCTGTGACGTTGCCGTTTGCATCGGTGACTACACCGCCGTTATTGATAGCAACGATAGTGTTCACACATGCAAGAATTTCTGCGACGATTAGACCCCAGAACCAGTCCTTAGCGCCTGAAATCTTATAAAGAATATAGATGTTATAGATAGGAATGAGAGCTTTCCAACCCTTTTCGCCAGCTTTGACAAGAAGTTTCCACTCCGCGACGATTAGCAAAATAAAAATGGCGACAGAAGCAGCGCCAATTACACCAAGCATCCCGCCTGCAATAGCACCCGCAGCGGCAGCTTCGTTGGTTGTTAAAGTTGTTGTTGTTAAGTTATTCATTAAAACTCCTTAATTATGAATAATGTTACCCTCATTGTATATTGCTTATGTTTAAATGTCAACAAGAATGTACTGATTATAATAGATTGGCGCGCCAGTGGGTTTAATTTGCTACCCGGGAACTAGCTTTGTCTTGAGGGTTGGGTTTAACCTCTTGGATTTACCGAGATTTCTTGACTTATTCTTGACTTTTTTCGCAGTCTGTGGTATAATGGAAGCATGAATGGGATTATTAAACTATATAAGAATCATCGTGAACTACTTTTAGTAGAAATCACTTATTTAGTTATCACTTTGCTCGCGTTTACAATAGCTGGCGTGATTGCACTATTTAACCAAAGCTTTGGTGTTGCAGCATTAGTTGTACCGTTAGTTGCACTCATTGCACTAGTAATGAATATCGTAGCTTGGGCAATGATTAAATTCGTACTCGACTACATGGTCGCATGGCACGATAAAAAACACGGTATTAAAACCGAAGCTAAAACAGCTAGAAAATAGGTTAAATAATCAAAAATCCCCCTAATGCTAGGGGGATTTTTGGTGGGAGATCTTGGAATCCTTTGGCACTGCTTTAGTAGGTTTTACGCTACTGGGCGTCGACTAAGAATTCTAGAGTCTTTTCGATAGTCATGCGGTTTTTGATATCCATGCGGACGCGTGGGTCCTTGAGGTTTTTCAAGGCGTCTTCTGACTTCTTGTAGACGTCGCGGAGCTCGGCGATTTTGGCGGAAACTTCGTCGTCTGGTACGGTAATATTCTGCTCACGAGCAAGGATTTGAAGTACGAGCGAAGCTTTAACACGGGCTTCGGCGACTTTCCTAGCTTCCTTTTCCCATTCTTCTTCGGATTTACCAACTTGTTTTAGGAAATCTTCGAATTTGAGGCCTTGTGCGGCGGCGTTACGATTAATGTCATCTCTAATAAAGCGCATCTGGTCAGAAATGAGGATTTCTGGAGCAGCGACTTTAGACTTCTTAACAAGAGCCTCGACGAGGTCATCTTTGTACTTTTCCTCTACCTTATGCTCATTCTGGGCAGTAAGGTTTTTCTTAATATCGGACTTGAGCTCGTCAACGGTCTTGAATGGGCCGCATTTTTTAGCGAGTTCGTCATCAAGTTTAGGCTTAGTAATCTCGGAAATTTGCTTCAATAATACTTCGAAGGTGACTTTCTTGCCTGCCATTTCCTTAGCGTGATAATCCTTCGGGAAAGTAAGATCTAGGTCGAATTTATCGCCAACTTCATGTCCAACAATTCCCTCTTCGAAACCTGGAATGAAGGATTTGGAGCCAAGCGCTAGAGTATAATCGTGTGCGGAGCCACCATCAAACGGCTTGCCGTCTTTCTTGCCAGTAAAGTCAATGATGACTTCGTCACCGAGCTTAGCGGCGCGCTTTACGACCTTTTTCTCGGCATAAGCGGCGGCGATATTATCTAGAACGTCTTTGATATCCTTGTCGGAGACCTTGATTTCTGGTTTTTTGACGCCAAGTTTTTTGTAATCACCAATCTTTACATCTGGAAGAATATCTGCTGTAGCAGTAAATTCTGCAGATTCATCTGGGACGTATTTGTTAACAGAAACTTCTGGAATAACTAGTGGGTTCTGTTTGTTAGAGATAAATGCCTGTGGCACTGCGGTGCGGACAGCAATATCTAGTGCAGTCTGGGCAATATCGTTAGGGTTTAGGTGCTTTTCTGCCATGTTGGCTGGAACTTTGCCTTTTCTAAAACCTGGGATTTTGACTTCTTTGCTGAGGCGCTCAACGGCTTTTTTACGAGCGTCAGCTAATTCGGTTTTGTCGAGAGTGACTTTGATTTCCACCCGAGTATCTGAGATTTTTTTAACTGTAGTCTTCATATTTGGTTATTATAGCATATCTTAAAAAGAAATTCGAGGCCAGCGCTCTAGTGACTGACCTCGAAAATAGTTACTTCGGACTTTAGCTAATCACATCGTTTAGATAGCTAGCGCGGAGATGACGGACGGTGGCGTTAGTTGTAGCGCCGAGCTTAATATCCGGGCTAAAGATTTCTTCTGGGTCGAAAATATCCTTGATTTTAGTATAGAGATCGACTTCGTTGTCGCTAAAGTTCTTATTAGTAACTATAGCTTTCAATCTTCCCTCTGGAGCGCCGCCAGTAATGGAGCCGCCGTGTTCTCTTAAGAGAGCATAAAAATCATTGACGAATTTAAGGACGAATTGACGGCCTTCTACGGTGTTCAAAGCGATATCTGGGCGAATGGAATAATTACTAGTCGAGAATGAGCCGTAGACCGGAAGCTCTTGATTATAAGTCTTTTCGAGGTCACGCAAATCAGTTAAGAAATTGGCGAGGTGCTCGGACGGAACATAGAAATCGTCACAAATCGGGGTGCGCTCACCGCGGACATCGTCGTTTAAGTAGCTCGAAATCGCCGAATAGAAGCGCTGGAAATCAGTAGTGTTATCGTCTGTCTCTGTGACAGAGGCGGCATTATCTGGAAGAAGTTTGAGACATTTTTTAAGTTTCTTGTTAACTTTTCTGGATTTTTCGTCAAAGCCAGCCCAGACAAAATAGCCTTTGTTGAATTTCGCAGCAAAGAGTGCTGGGTCCTTGCCATGAGCGGCGCAAGATTTGAACATGCGAGCATCATAGAGATTGAGCTCTTCTGGATTAAGTGGCATGATTTCCTGGATGTAGTTCTCTGCGGCGCCAATAGATTCAAATGCGGCGATAAAGTGGCGCGTATTCGGTTGTAAGACCACACATTGCAAAATTACCTCTGTGATTATGCCAAGTGTGCCCTGGGAAGCATAGAATAAAGGTAAAAGGTCGAAACTTTTAACTGGGTCCTTGACGACCTGGGTGACCATCTGATAACCTGCAGCATCAATCGTATTTCTACTGCCAAGTTCGGAAATAAGGTCAGTATTATCCTCAATGAGTTGGTCGATTTCACGATAAATCTTACCCTCAAGCGAAGTAAGCTCGGTCTTTTTCGCTAGATGACGACGAGAAAAGCGAGAGGTCTGGATAGCGTCGCCGTTGGAGACAACTGCTTCGAGACAATCGACATAGTAGTAAATACCATTGTATTTTCCGGCTGCATTATCTGTAGTAAAATTCGCAATGAGACCGCCGATAGTTTCTCTAGGGTCAGCCAAGATAGGAAGAGTCAAGCCATAGAGTGCAAGTGCAGAATTAAGTTGTCCGAGTGTGACACCAGATTGAACACGAACGAGACGAGAATGGTCGTCGATTTCGAGGATATTATTAAGCCGCTCGGTAGAAAGAATCAAGCCAGTGCCAAGGTCGGCACCAGTTTTATCGAGCCCAGCGCCACGGACAGTAATTGGAATATGGACGCTCTTTTTGCTAAGTTGATTGATGAAGCGAACAATGCGACGGACATCAGAGGTGTTTTCTGGAATGGCGACCATGCGCGGAGTAATTTTAAGGGCAGAACGATCAGTAGAATATTTCTCCAAAATAGAAGGCGAATCAAAAACATTACCAATGATATGTTGATTAATATATTTCGCAATCTTATTCACAACCACCCTACCTTATTTACTTATTTTATTTTAGCACAAGAGTTTTGGAATGTGTAGTGGTTTTTTTGAAAAAATAAACGTGTGTGAGGAAAATGCAGGGTTTCCGGCGAGTTACTGGGCGACACAGCGGACGCTAAATCCGTATGCCTTCCACGAGTTATAGCTCGTCCCTATACTTGAGGCGTTATATATTCCAAGAACGTTTGCTTTTTCCTTTTCGGTCGAGGACGAACTAGTCCAGTAGTAGCTGTACGATTCTCTATACATTATGCTGTCATATTGTTTATATCCAGGATTAGTGAGAGAGACTGGTGCGGATATCATTTTGCTGTAGGAATTATACTTAGAATAAAGTGCTGCCCATTCCCCAGAGGATCCGCCGACTGGCAATCTCCAGCCTTTAGGACAGACTGATGAACCAGCATTGCCAGATGTCATAGCATAGGTGCCAGTGCCAGCCGTAGCAGCATACCAGTTGTAATACGTTCCATAGGCAGTACTTCCCGAATATAGAACGTGTGATTGATTTACGACCGCCGCTTTCTCACTGTCTGTTTCCACCCATGCGCTTACCCCCCATGCGCCAGAATCGGATGCTGTGAGAGCGAAGTTTGAAGATACGTTCGAGTCAGAAGATGTGAGCGTCCTAGAACCGACCAGGCGGAGATTTTGGGTCATCCAACATTTACCATCAGCAAGCTTGGTAACCGTATAATAGTTGTTGTCTCTAGTATCTTTCAGTGATTTTGATGTTCCTTCTGGAGAGTTGCTACACAAAGTCGATGTCATTTCTTGCATATTAGTAATAGTGAGAAAAGTAGGAACACAAGATGCATAGAACGTAGTATTCCCCGAAATAGTCACGTTTGTTGCTCCGGATTGGTAGTAGGTTCCAGTAGATGAGCCGGCACGCCAACCGCAGACGTAATTAGTTCTACTGATTGCTGGCAATGTAAACGAGTTTGACGTACCACTATAGCCAGCAGTTAGGCTACCTGCTCCTGCACCAAAGGTCCAGACTTTGCTGCTACTATTCCAAGTACC
>JAZLDZ010000053.1:0-8622 GCA_045615025.1 Candidatus Nanosyncoccus sp.
TGAAAATTTTGTTAAAAAAATATTTGTTTATTTTTCTGGTATCCATGGTACCAGTTATAGAATTAAGAGGCGCGACCCCTATCGGAGTGGCTGCCGGACTGCCGCTCTGGGAAGCGATCCTGATCTCGATCATCGGCAATATGATTCCTGTTCCTTTTATTTACAAATTCTCCAGAAAACTCCTTGCCCTCGGCGAAGCTAGCAAGATTAAATGGCTCAACAAATTCTGCACGTTCTGTCTTAAAAAAGGCGACCGTGCCGGTAAAAAACTCCAGAAAAAGGCTGGCGACAATATCTATTTCGCTCTTTTCCTCTTTGTCGGCATTCCTATTCCAGGTACTGGAGTCTGGACTGGCACACTTGCTGCTTCCCTTCTCGACCTCGATTATAAGAAAACCGTCCGCGCTATTATTTGCGGCGTTCTCCTTGCCGGCGCCATTATACTTGCCATCTCCTTCGGACTATTCGACATTATCCTTTCGCACTAATCTACTTCGCATAAAAACCGCGTCTCCCCTCTGAAGTATGCTATAATATCTTAAGTGCCGCTGTAGCTCAGTTGGTAGAGCAGCTCATTCGTAACGAGCAGGTCACAGGTTCGATCCCTGCCAGCGGCTCCACAAAGTCCTTGCAAAAATCGTCAAGACAGTGTATAATTAATTTACTGAAATGGATTCGTAGCTCAGTTGGTTAGAGCGCTGCCCTGTCACGGCAGAGGTCGCGAGTTCGAGTCTCGTCGGATCCGCCAGAATTAAAATAAGTCCTAAAAGGACTTTTTTTAATTTCTATACTATATTTTTCTGACGAGTCGCAAAAAATGACTCGTCAGATTCTTTATTTTAAAATCTTTCCCAGTATTTTCTTCAGCTGTATCACATCCTTTAAACTCAAGTTTAGACACTTTCCAATCCGACTAGGGATTTCCCTTGCTTGCACTTTTAGTCCAGTACCTTTATCCGTTATAGATATAATCATTTCACGTACATCTTTTTCGTTACGTTCACGAGAAATCAACCCCTTCCCCTCTAACTTTAAAAGAAGCGGTGTAAGTGTCCCCGAATCCAGATAGAGCTTTTTTCCAAGTTCGTGCATAGAAATGCTTCCCTCTTCCCAAAGCACCAACATTACAACATACTGCGTATACGTTAGTCCAATCTCATCCAGAAATGGCTTGTATCGCCTTGTCACCTCGCGCGACGCAGCATAAAGCGGAAAACAGAGCTGCCTACCAAGTTCCAAACATTTATCATCCTTCATTATGCCCCCAAAATCGCTTTTTCAATTTCCGCTTTCGATTTCACCCCCACCAATACCTCTTTAATTTCGTCGCCATCCACCACAACTAGTGTCGGAATCGACATTACTTCGTATTTTTCAGCCAGCTCTTGTTGCTCATCAATATTAATCGCCTCGAATTCCACATCGGGATGTTCCCTCTCAACTTCCTCAAGAATTGGTTTTAACATCTGGCATGGCCCACACCAATCCGCATAAAAGTCTAATACTTTCATTATTCCATCTCCTTCACAGCCATAGACGCTGCAATTGCCCCATCCGAAGCCGCCGTCACTAGTTGCTTTAGTTCCTTTGCCCTAGCATCACCAGCTACATAGATTCCTTTCGTACTTGTATGCACGCCATCCTTAGTTTCAATATAGCCATCTTTATCTAGCTCCACCGAATCCGCAAATTCATCCGCCTGTGGCTGATAGCCAATCGCAAAGAAAACTCCATCAACCGACAACTCTTTTCTTTCACCATCCTTCATCTCAACTTCAAGACCTGTTACTTTTTCCTCCCCCAGAACCTCTCGTACATTAGCCGACAAAACCATCTCAACATTAGACAGTCCTTTTACCTTATCAACAGATGTAGCATCCCCTCTGAACTCATCGCGACGATGGATTAGATACACTTTCTTCGCAAGCTCAGCAAGATATATCGCATCTTCAAGTGCCGTATTCCCACCGCCAACTACCGCCACGGTTTTACCTTTGAAAAAGTTCCCATCGCAAGTTGCGCAATACGACACGCCCTTTCCAACTAGTTTATCCTCACCATAGAGTCCTAGTTTGCGGTTCTCTGCACCAGATGCCAAAATAATTGCCTTACCCTTATACTCTCCGCCATCCGTATGTACAATTTTATCTTTAATCCCCATTGCACGTTCATATCTAACTTCTCCACCAAAATCCTCAACCTGTTTCTTCATATTATTGGCAAGTTCAAACCCAGAAATCGACAAAATACCCGGAAAGTTGCGTACGTCCGGAGCATTCACAATTTGCCCACCTAGCGCCTTTCCTTCTAAAACTAACGTCTTTTTTCCAGCTCGTGCAGCATAGATACCCGCAGTTAATCCTGCCGGGCCACCTCCAATAATAATAATGTCGTATTCTTCCACTATTTCTCCTCCAATAGCTTCTTAATCTGCTTCTCGAATTTCTCCGGTTTTGTCATCGGAGAAAATCTTGCTACTATTTTACCATTTCTATCCACTAAAAACTTCGTGAAATTCCACTTAATGAATCCACCCTTTTCCTTCTTCAGGTATTGATAAAGCGGGTCAGCCCCATCACCGTTGACCTCAATCTTAGCAAATTGGTCAAAAGTCGTATTATACCTTAGTGTGCAAAACTGACGAATTTCTTCATTGCTCCCCGGCGCTTGATGTCCAAACTGGTTACAAGGAAAATCCAAAATCTCCAATCCATCCTCATGGTATTTTTTGTAAAGATTTTCTAACCCTTCATACTGTGGAGTAAAACCACATCCAGTTGCCGTATTCACAATCAGCAAAACTTTTCCAGTGTAATCAGCCAAGGAAATATCTTCCCCTGCTCTATTTTTTACTTTGAATTCATAAATACTCATGCTAATATTCCTTTCTTTAAAAATTAATTGCATACAATCAATTCAAAATATTAAATCAATTGTACACAATTAATTCCAAAAAGTCAAGTATCTTTTATCCTACCGAGCTTACCAACGAGTAAATCGGCATGAGTACAGCAAGTACGATAAATCCTATGAGCCCCGCCATAATCACCATCAAAATCGGCTCAATCATTGTCGAAATTGTCGCAATCTGTTCATCCAACTCATCTTCGTACACCTGCGCTGCTTTTCCTAGCATCTCATCAATCTTACCAGATTCTTCACCGATGGAAGCCATCTGTGGCACAAGTGGCATCATGTATTTTTTATCTTTCAATGCCTCTGATAGTGGCTTACCAGCCTGCACTTTCTCCTGCGCCATTGTTATCTGTTCTTGGTATACAACGTTACTCGTTGCCTCACCAGACATTCTCATTGCCTCAAGTAGCGCCACCCCAGTAGAAAGAAGCATCTGCATAGTTCTAGCAAACCGCGCATTATAAAGTCTCAAAAACAATTTGGAGAATACTGGCACATGCAGTTTAATATTCGCCATTAATCTAATACCAGTCTCTGTCTTAAAGAATTGGAACAAGGCTACCCCAATCACGCCTAGCACTATTAATACAATATACCACTGATGAATCACAAATTCAGAAATTGCAACCAATACCTTTGTTGCTCCAGGAAGTTCCTGCCCCATTTGCGCATAAAGGTCCGAAACTTGCGGCACCACCATCACCATCATAAATACCACTACCGCAATAATTACAACTAAAACAATCGCAGGATATGTCAAAGCACCCCTAATCTTCGACATCATTTGCGCGTCTTTCTCTTTCTGATCAGCAAGACGTTTAAGTGCAAGGTCTAGCGTACCCGAAGCTTCACCTGCCTGAATTAATGATAAATAAACTTGATCAAACACATCCGGGTGTTTCGAACATGCCTCATATAACGACTTACCTGCCTCAATCATCGATAAGACATCTTCAATCACATTCCGCATTGGACGGCTTTGCGTCTGCTCTATCAAAGTCCTCAGCGCGTTAGAAAGCGGTAATCCCGCTCCAATCAACGTCGCAAACTGCCTCGTAAAGACAATCTTATCTTTTGTCGAAACCCTCGACTGTAGTTTCGCCAACCAGCTATTTTCGTCTGCTTGCTCAATCGAATCTGGAATGAAGCCTTGGTCTAAAAGTAATTTGCCAGCTGCACGGTCATTTTCTGCCTGAATAACACCCTTAACCGCTTTACCGGTCTTACTATCTTTCGCTCGATAAGCATATCGACGCATTTATTAGCCCCTTGCAAGCCTCTTAAATTCTACTGGATCTACTGCATATTCCAATGCGCTATCAAACGTAATCGTTCCCTGGTGTACTAACTTGGCAAGCGTTCTATCCATTGTCTGCATGCCTTCATTAATACCGGTCTGGATTGCCGTATCGAGCTGATGTGTTTTACCCTCACGAATAATCGAACGTACCGCCGTATTAGCTACCAAAATTTCACAAGCCGCAATACGTCCACCGCCAATTGCTGGAATTAGACGCTGTGAACAAACCGCCATGAGAATCGACGATAGCTGCGAACGAATCTGTGGCTGCTGCTCTGCTGGGAATACGTCAATCATACGGTCAATCGACTGTGCTGCCGAGTTCGTGTGTAGCGTTGCGAATACCAAGTGCCCAGTTTCTGCAATCGTAATTGCACTTTGCATCGTTTCAAGATCGCGCATCTCACCTAGAAGTACTACATCAGGGTCTTGGCGAAGTACCGACTTCAAAGCTCTCTGGAAACTAAACGTGTCATAGTGCACCTCACGTTGAACAATCACTGATTTTTTCGACGTATGTGCAAACTCGACTGGATCCTCAATTGTAATAATGTGGACAGATTTTTCCTGATTAATTTTATCAATCAAAGCAGCAAGCGTAGTGGACTTACCAGAACCAGTAGGACCAGTCACGAGCACCAATCCTCGCGGATAATTCGCGAATGTAGATACTACTTGTGGAAGCCCTAGTTCTGCAAGTGTTGGCATCTTGTTTGGAATCAAACGAAATGCCGCAGCTAAGTTTCCTCTTTCCTGGAAAGCATTAACACGGAACCTCGCCATATTGCCAAACGCAAACGAGTAGTCAAATTCCTTGTCCTTTGCAAGTATTTCACGTTGTTCAGAATCTAGTGTTGCAAAAATCAACTTTTGTATTACATCTTCCGTAAGGACCGAAAGTCCCGCAATCGGTGTCAAAGCACCATCCACGCGCAAAATCGGTGGTAACCCTACTTGAATATGCAAATCGGACGCGTTTCTTCTTACGCATTCCTCTAGCAATGTTTCGATTCTAATTGATTTTGGCTCTGTTACTACCGGTCCAGCTTGCGCAACTATATCAGCCGGTGCAGCCTGTGTAGCTGGTGCTGCTTGCGTCGTTTGCGCTGAAGGAACCGCAGGCGCAGATGCCGGCGCTGCCGCTGGCACAACTGGTGCATTTGGCATCGCTACGTTGTTTACTTGCCCACTATTATCCATGATTAAATTATACCATAACCATTATCATATACAATAAGAAAGTCCTGTTTAGGCAAGGTCTGACGCTACACGGTTAACTTCTTCAATTGTGGTAACACCAGAAAGCGCTTTTAGCATACCATCTTGTCGCATCGTCACCGTTCCCTTCTCTTTTGCAACCTTCATAATTTCCGAAGATGTCGCATGCGACACGATTAGCTTCTGAATATCATCATCCACCTCAATCGTTTCATAAAGCCCAGCCCTGCCCTTATAACCACCTGGGGACTCTTTATCATCTACACCTTGTACTAATGTATAGCCGCTATTGTTTAAGACTGGCAGACCAGGATATCCTAAGCTTTCCGATACTGCCGCAACCTGCGACGCATCTTTCGGGAGCAAATCTCCTAGTACATCATTTATTTCTTTCGTCTGAATCTCCGAAGACTTGAGCGTTGTTCGTTTCGTCGTCACACGTCTAACTAGACGCTGGCCAATCACCGTATTAAGTGTCGAAGCAATCAAGAATGGCTCAATCCCCATCTCCGTAAGACGAGGCAAGATACCAGCCGCCGAGTTGGTGTGTAGCGTAGAGAACACTAAGTGTCCCGTAAGTGCCGCTTGTACCGCCAAATTTGCCGTTTCCGAATCGCGAATCTCACCCACCATTACTACGTCCGGATCTTGACGCAAAATTGAGCGAAGCCCGCTTGCAAATGTAAGTCCAGCGTCCACGTTCACTTGGATTTGATTCACGCCATCCATCTTGTATTCCACCGGATCCTCTAGCGTCACAATATTAATCTTCACATCTTTAATTCTTCTAAGTAACGCATACAGCGTCGTCGATTTACCAGAACCCGTCGGACCAGAAGTTAAAATCATCCCATTCGGCTTAGAAATCCCGTTAAGAACCATTTTTAGCGCCCGTCCAGTCATACCCATGTCTTCGATATCTAACGTCGTACCAGTTTTATCTAGAAGACGTATGACTACTTGCTCGCCCCAAATCACCGGCGAAATCGCAATACGAAGGTCTACTTCCTTATCTCCCACTTCCACCGCAAATTGACCATCCTGCGGAATCCTGTGTTCATCAATTTTAAGATCGGACAAAATTTTTATACGCGATACTAGCGCTGGCTCAATCGACTTTGGAAGCTCCATCACTTGTCTCAGCACACCATCAATCCTGCACCTAATCACCAGCGATTCTTCCAACGGCTCAATATGAATATCCGAAGCCTTTGACTTCACCGCAAAGTCAAGGATAGCAGTTAAAGCCTTAGAAATTGGTGAATCTTGAACAATAGTTTTAACATTTGATTGCCTTTGCTTCAATTCCTCATTTGTCGATTTTACCGCCTGCTTCACTGAAGAGAAATCGCCTACGTACTGAGAAAGCACATACTTAATTCCCTCTTCGCTAGACATCACAGCCCGAATCGGTCGTCCAGTTAATGTCGCAAGATAATCCGTCGCTTGAACGTTTGTTACGTCAATCATTGCCACAATCAGCTGATTCCCATTTTCTCCTACCGGCACCACCATACTTCTCGACGCTACATCTTGTGGCAAGTTAAGCAGCATCTCTTTATCCATCGTTACATTTTTAAGATCTACATATTGCACGCCAATCGCAACCGCCGTTGCATGCGCAACCATCTCGGTATTAATAACCTTTTTCGTAGTCAAATACGCAATTAGCGGCTGATTTGTTTTTATCGCTTCTTCTTGAGCACTCTTAATTAACGCCGGATCAGCAAGTCCTTCGTCCACCAAAAGTTTTACAACTTTGTCTTGTGTTTCCCGCGTCAATACCGCCACGCTATTCCTCCTCGGTATCTGACTCAGGCGTATTATCAGAATTATTCTTTGACGCGTCCGCACGTCCACAAGCAATCAATTCCGCCTCGTCTAGTTCTCCGTTCTGATCTTGATCGACACAATCACCTACATAGACTTCAACTGTTGGGTTAATCGCCTCCGGATTAAATACCTCCGGGTCAGGATTATCCAGCGAAGGTTCAATCACTTCCACAACCTTAAACGACACCGACTTCTCGTCCGGATTACCCAAGATCATATTTAGAAGCAATGCCGAAACAACAATTCCCACTATTGCCACTGCGACTACCGTAAAGATGTCTGACTGTTTCATTTGCTTCCTTTCTTTTTAGCTCCTTCAGATGCATACACTGTCTCCACCGTCTGAATCACATCTGCGTCTTCTGTATAATATGCTACACCCTGCCCCCTAATCGTCAAGTAATTATTTTTACTCCAGGAAATTTTTGCCGTTTTTATGTCAAACGTTCTAATTGATTTTTCTATATTAGACAACACGGTCATTGCCTTATCATTTGTCGTTTCTACTACGAGTGAAATAGGAATTGTAGAAATACCAGTTGTTCCCGTTGTCGCATTACCGGATGGAGAAATCGATTCTGGCTCCCAGTTAGATAAGATAAACACTTGATTTAGCGATGACATCAATGCTTCCTCGTTCATCTGTGCTGGCAAAGCATCAGGCACCACGCGAAGCGCCGAACACATCTTTAGCATCGAAAGGTATTTTGCCTGCTCTTCGTCGTTTTCTGTTTCGTCAAATTTCTTCTGCCAGTTTATCTTCTTGCCATCCGCATCAAAACAATCTTTTTGGCTATCACGACCCACACTTTCGAGGTCAGTATTATTAGCCATATTTACCATTACGTTATAGCGAAGTGTTCCAGTTAGATTTGCTGAGTTCAAACTATCTGGATTGCATTTCTTAATTTCATCCTCAGAGAACTTCCCATCTTTATCCTTATCTAGACAAAGCCCTACGTTCTTGATAGTTTTTTCATAGTCAACAATTGCGCTATCCTTTGCAGCAATTACTTTTTTGTTAAATCCAATATATTTTCCAAAGAATACTGCAAGCACTATACAAACCCCCACCACCACCGCCGTTATCAGAGCAATTAGTAATGTTTGCTGCTGCGTTTTAGAGATTTTTAATCTCTTCTCTACCGCAGGTCCATTTGGGTTTCTGTCTTTAATTGCCATTGCTTTCACCTCCCGAATCAGTTGATGTTGTCGTGCAAATCACGTCACTATCCGAACAACCCGCCGCACGTTCTGCAAACATTCCTTCGACCTGGCGATAAGAGTCGGTCACGTTCTGTCCACTTGGAGAAATTGCCATCACATGCTTATTTTTGAACTCAAATACTGCTGGA
>JAZLDZ010000054.1:0-12497 GCA_045615025.1 Candidatus Nanosyncoccus sp.
CAGTCTGGATGATCATCCTCTCAAACCATCTAACGATCGTCGACTTGGTGAGCCATTACCTCACCAACTATCTAATCGTACGCAGGCCGCTCCCATACCGTCCGAAGACTTTAATCCGAAGATCACATGCGGTATTAGCTACTCTTTCGAGTAGTTATCCCTCAGTTTGGGGTGCGTTCCCACGCGTTACTCAGCCGTCCGCCGCTCGTCAGCAGCTTCACTGTTCCCTCGAAAACCAACCTCCCGCATTATAGCCCGGAGTGTCAAGGAAACGGTGAAGCCCTGTTACCGCTCGACTTGCATGTATTAGGCACGCCGCCAGCATTCATCCTGAGCCAGGATCAAACTCTCCATTAAAGACCCTTAAATTGGATTCTTGATATCCTCTCCTCTCTTGAGGAGCGTATCAAGTGTCCCAGATCAAAATATCAAATTCGATACATAAAAATTGTACTCAAAAATTGAACTGACGATGATTATTTTTTCTAAAAGAAAAATATAAATTGCACAACTAAACTGTTAAAATTCTTCTTATAATCTGAACAACCTTAAAATAAGTGTCTCGCAGTTGATAGACTAATTACGAGTTTACCTCATAATATAGGCAAAGTCAAGACTTTTTTTGAAGATTTTTCTATTTTTCTTTATTTTTTACGATTTTTGTCCTAAATTGCGATCCAATATACTAATCCTCCCAGTATTGCACCTAATATTGCGCCCACAATTACCTGCGGAATTGTGTGTCCTTCAACAATTTTTTGTGGCTTTGTTTTTGGGTTATTATCGCTTTCTGCAATTTCATTCAAAAGCTTACCGTGCTCCCCCACTGCATATCTTACATTCACTGCGTCGTAAACAAAAATCATCGTTACACACACAGCCACTGCAAACACCGGAGTGTCCCATCCATATATCAACCCCAATGCGGTATCTAAAGCTACAAAAGACGCTGTATGTCCCGATGGCATTCCGCCCGACTTAAACATATAGTATCGCACATCGGCAGCCGTCATTTTTCCCTTCTTTTTTATGAGTCCTACCACTAGCTTAATGGACTGTGCTACAAACCACCCTAAACCAAAAGCTAAGAATAAAAACCAAACCTTCATAGCCCAATTATAACACAGATTACCATAAGCGCCCACCCTGAAGTCTATCTACTTCTTAGAAATTATGATTTTAACGTGCAGTTTTAAGTCTCTACTCTTTTCCCTCCTTTCTCTCTTTTCTTTTACGTCCGCCAAAGAACAGCAGCCACCAAATTGCAAACAGTGCTGCTCCCGCCCCTGCAATTAGTACTGCAGCAAGCGCAATATTCGGTTTTTTATCTGTTCCTTGACCTAACTCCGGTACTTCTATCACTTCTGTCACTCTATCTGACCCTGATTTTTCAGCTACTCCTACTACATCACTCTGCTTCGCACCACCAGTTGCTTCTAGCGTATTACCTTGGTCCGCACTTCCCCCTGGAATTCCTCCATTTTGCGTGCCACCATCCGCTTCCATAGCCACCCCAGCTGTCACCTCTGTAGTTACTTCTGTCATCTTGATTTCTTTTTCAGAATTCACAAGACCATTTTCTACCACCTCTGTTTCACCATTTTTAAATCCAGCCATTTCCGCTGCTGTCTCTAGCATTGGCTCCACCACCCCTTGCGCAACCTCTGAATTAGACTCTACCACCTCTAGATCAACTTCTGGCTTAGGCTCTACCACATCTGACACCACCCCTGGGTCCACCACTTCTGGCCCAACTTCTGGTTCGGGCTCTACTATCCCTGGTTCCACCCCTGGCTCTGGCTCTGGCTCCGGTTCAGGCTCCGGCTCCAAGTTCGGCCACCCATATAGCGGATCCCACGCCTCAGTCGCTGCAGTTAAAGCCGCATCTTCCTCTGGCGGAATTTCCACTCTTACTCCATCCGAAGTATAAGGTTGATACTGTATCTTTCCATCCCCTATCTCCTCTAGCCAACACTCCGTTGCTTCCCCATTTATGAACACCGACGAATGAATACACCTAGAATAATCAATTCTACCGATTATTGCTTCTTCGCTACCTGCGAAAAAAATCTTATACGCCATTCTCCCCTCCGAAGCATCAATAAGATCAGCATTTCTATTTATACCTAATCCACTAACTCTAACTGTTCTACCGCTCTCCCATACGGTATCATTCCCAATATACTCTTCAGCCTGGAAAAACGAGACCTTCGTCGAACCATAGATTCCATTATTAAACGCTCTAAACGATAACCTATACAAATCCTTATCCGAAAAATCGCCATAGCCAATAGTTACTTCTCTTGGCCACCCATTGTTTTCCGAATAAATCGGGTCAATATTCCTATAGGTTAGTTCTATAGCCCTCGTCGCCCCATTGGCTGGCACGATTCTTGTAATCATTACTTCGTCTACCATATTAGGAGTTACTCTTATTCGCTCCTCATTATGAACTGCCGACACATTCGAAAATGCACCAGCCATTCCCCCTGTTACTACACCTAGAGCCGCCACCGCCTTGATTATATTTTTGTGCATATTACGCTCCTTTTTAGTTGTAGCTCCAGGTTACCAAGACTGACATTGCAATTGAAAGCACTAGCATGATACTTTATAGAAACAATGCTAGAGCTTGCTTTTTTATCACCGTTTTGTTACCTTCCCTATTTCCCATCAAAAAAGACCCTGTTTTTTCTCAAAACAAGGTCTTTTTTCCCGTTGTGAAATTTACAACGGGAAAACCACCCGCGAGCTCCTAAGAGCAGTTAGATGCAATGAAGCAGGAGTAGCGGAGCGAGCCGTACTTAAGGTACGGTGAGCGAGCAACACATCTGCTGAAGCAGCAGATGACCGCTTTTAGGAGCTCGCTTCCCCTTCTTCTTCGTCTGGCAATACAATCCCAATCGACGCCACTGTATCACCTTCGCTCATTCTCATGATACGCACCCCTTGCGTTGCACGCCCAAGCGTTGGAATCTCTTTCATCGCCACTCTGATTGCCTGTCCCTTGGTCGACATCATAATGACTTCTTTCGCCTTCGGGTCTAAGGTATGCACTGCCACAATCTGACCAGTCTTCGCCGTCACTGTTGCTACCTTGATACCAACACCACCCCTCTTATGTACTGGGAAGTTTTGTACCGCCGTAGCTTTTCCATATCCGTTTGCAGATACTGCAATCAGCTTCTGGGTTGGGTCAGTTACTACATCCATGCCAACAATTTCATCTTTTGGTCTGAGTCTCATGCCTCTTACACCCTTAGCAGAACGTCCCATTGCTCTTACCTGGTCTTCACTGAATCTCACCGCCTGACCAGCCGAAGTAGAAATGATGATATCATTCGAGCCATTTGTCGCTTTCACCCACTTCAACTCATCGCCCTCATCTAACTTAATCGTAATCAAACCGTTCGTACGAATATTTTCGTAATCTTTTATCGAAGTTTTCTTAATCGTTCCCTTCTTAGTCGCCATAAAGAGATATCCATCTGGACCAACCTCGTCACCCTGTTTAATAATCGAGGTCACTCTCTCATCTGGATGAAGATTAAGCATATTTACTGCTGCTGTACCCTTCGCTGACAGAGATGCTTGCGGAACTTCATAAGCCTTTAGGCGGAAAATTCTACCTTGAGAAGTAAAGAAGAGCAAGAAATCATGTGAATTTGCCGTGATGATCTGAGCAATCATATCTTCCTCTTTCGTAGTCATGCCACGTTTACCCTTTCCACCTCTGTTTTGTTTACGGAAATCATTCTGAGAAACCCGCTTCATATAGTTCTGCGCAGTTAATAGAATCACGCTCTCTTCCTCTGGCACTAGCTCTTCCTCAGAGAACTTACCAACTTCGTGTCTGATCATCTTCGAACGTCTCTTATCGCCATATTTCTCTTTCATAACAAGAAGCTCTTCTTTAATTACGCGCAAAATCTCTTTCTCGTCAGCAAGAATTGCCTCTAATTTCTTAATTAGCTCGTGCAATTCCCTTAACTCTTCTTCAATTTTATCGCGCTCTAGTCCTTGGAGTCTCCTAAGTTGCATTGCGAGAATAGCTGCTGCTTGAATCTCTGACAAGCCAAACTTCTTCATCAACTGTTTATCAGCATCATCATAAGAAGATCTAATCGTCGCAATCACCTCGTCGATATTGTCTAAGGCAATCTTCAAACCTTCCAAGATATGTGCACGCTCTTTAGCTTTTCTTAAATCAAACTCAGTTCTTCTTCTTACCACCACCTGGCGGTGCTTGATAAATTCGGCAAGAATCTCTTTCAAACCTAAAATTCTCGGCTGAATTCCATCAACAAGAGCAAGCATATTGTAGTGGAAAGTCGTCTGAAGCCCAGTCATCTTAAAGAGCTGGTTCAAAATTTTCTTCGGGAATGCATCTTTTTTAAGCTCAACTACTACTCTTACCTTACCACGTGCCGATTCGTTTCTCGCATCAGCAATGTGATCAAGTTTTTTACTCAGAGCTAGCTCTCTTACTTTTTGGATGAACGCTTCCTTACTCACCCCATAAGGCATCTCTGTTATTACGATGTTGTAACGTCCATTTTTACGCTCTTCAATCTCTGTTACAGCCCGAATCGTAACCGAACCCTTACCTGTAGCATAAGCCTGTTTCATCGGCGTGCCACCATAAACTTCGGCACCCGTTGGGAAATCTGGACCTTTTACATATTTCAATAGTTCATCTAGAGTTATTTCTGGGTTGTCAATCTGTGCTACTGTCGCATCAACTAGTTCACCAAGGTTATGTGGCGGAATATTGGTTGCCATACCCACCGCAATACCCATCTGGCCATTAAGGAGAATATTTGGAAGTGCTGCAGGAAGCACTACCGGCTCTTGCTCTGTACCATCAAAGTTATCTCTAAAATCAACTGTTTCCTTTTCGATATCAGATAACAGCTCGGCACCCACCTTATCCATTCTCGCCTCTGTATAACGGGAAGCGGCTGGTTCATCGCCGTCCGCCGAACCGAAGTTACCTTGTCCTTCTACTAAGGTATAGCGCATTTTCCAAGGCTGGGCTAGGTTTACCATAGCATCATAAATCGAAGAATCTCCATGCGGGTGATATTTACCCATGACTTCACCGACAATACGTGCAGATTTCACTGTTGCGTGTGGCGCCTTCCAACCATTTTTGTTCATTGCATAGAGAATGCGCCTATTTACTGGCTTCAACCCATCTCTTACATCTGGAAGTGCACGATCAATAATCACGGACATCGAGTACTTCAAGAAGTACTCTTCCATCGTTCCTTCTACGCCGCGCTTTTCAATCCCATCAACTACTTGCCCCTCTACCACCTCTGGTTGCTCATCAATTACCCCTTCAGTCTGGGCTTCGTTCTCTGGAGTTTTATTTTTTAATTCATCTTCTTTCATTTTCTATCTCCTTTCTAGAAGTCCAAATCGTCCAAGTTAACAGATGCAGCACCAGCTTGTATAAAGTTTTTGCGCAAATCTACTTGGTCACCCATTAATTTAGTGAACACGGCATCGGCCTTTTCCGCGTCATCAATATGCACTTGTACCAGGATACGATTCTCTGGATCCATCGTTGTCTCCCAGAGTTGTTTAGCATCCATCTCACCAAGACCCTTAAACCTCTGTTGTGCAGTATATCCAGCTTGTTTAAACCTCTCCTGGTTTTCATCTACCTTTGTGCCAGCATCTTTTCTCTCTTTAATTTTCTCATTTATTTTCTTCTCTAGAGCGGCCTCATCGTAGACGTAATCAATCTTTCTAGTATTACCAGTTCCCTTAATTAATCCAAATAGAGGTGGCTTCGCTAGATAGACATGTCCCGCCTCGATTACTTCTGGCATATAACGGAAGAAGAAGGTCATCAGAAGCGTTGCAATGTGAAGACCATCGACATCGCCATCGGTCATGAATACAATTTTGTCATACCTTAGACCATCGATGTTAAACTGTTCCCCAATCCCAACACCTAGGCCTTTAATAAGAGACACTAGCTCTTGATTAGCCAACATTTTATCAAGGCGTGCCCTTTCGGTATTGAGCACTTTACCTCTAAGCGGCAAGATTGCCTGGATTTTTGGATTTCTACCTTCCTTCGCTGAACCTGCTGCAGAGTTACCCTCTACGATAAAGAGCTCACATTCTGACCTATCTCTAGAACTACAATCGGCAAGCTTTGAAGGAAGATTCAAACCTTCAAACGCACCCTTACGGATAACGTTATCACGCGCAGCTCTGGCAGCTTTTCTAGCCCTGGCGGCAAGCGTAGCCTTACTGACAATTTTTTTCGCAATCTGTGGATTCTCCTCTAGGTAATAGCCAAAGTATTCACTCATTACCTTATCGACATAGCCACGCACCTCTGGATTACCAAGCTTGTTCTTCGTCTGACCTTCAAATTGTGGATCTGGAAGCTTCACCAAAATAACAGCGGTTAGGCCTTCCTTAATGTCATCACCTGTTAGATTGTCCTCTTTCTCTTTTAAGAGTCCATTTTTACGGGCATAATCGTTAATCGTGCGGTTGAGTGCTGTTCTAAACCCAACTACATGCATACCACCATCAGGGGTAAGCACGTTATTAGCAAATGGCTTCAACGTCTCAGAGTAAGAGTCGTTATACTGTACGGCAATTTCTACTTCAGAGTCTTCAATCTGTTTTTCAACGTAAAAAATGTCATCCGAAAGTACTTCCTTGCCATTATTGAGACGCTTTACATAAGATTTAATACCGCCTTCGAAGTAGAAAGACTCTTTCTCACCTGTTCGCTCATCTTCTACGACGATTAAAATTCCCTTGGTAAGATACGCCTGATGGCGTGCATAATTTGCCACCCAAGAATATTCAAAAGTTGTGGTTTCCTTAAAAATAGTTGGATCTGGATAGAATGTAATAGATGTACCACGCTTATCGGTTTTCCCTGTCACCTCTAATGGCTTAGCTGTCTTACCGGTGTCAAATTCAATGTGATTGATTTTTCCATCCCTGTAAACTTCCGCTATCATGTGCGTAGAAAGCGCATTTACCACTGATGAACCCACACCATGCAGACCAGATGATACCTTGTATCCACCATCACCAAACTTACCACCAGCATGCAATACCGTTAACACTGTTTCGAGCGTCGATAGATGTGTTTTCGGATGAAGATCTACCGGAATACCGCGCCCATTATCTGTTACGCGACAACCACCGTCCTTTAGAATTGTAATTTCGACCCTTGTACAATATCCTGCAATTGCCTCGTCGATTGAGTTGTCTGCAATTTCCTTTATCAGGTGATGTAAGCCATCATACCCAGTCGATCCGATATACATCCCCGGGCGTTTACGTACTGGTTCCAACCCTTCCAGCACCTGAATTTGGGAACTGTCATAACTATTAGCTTTGTCAGCCATCCAGATTTACCTCAACTTAGTTAATATCTTCCCTATTGTACACCGTATGCACCAGTTTTTCAAGGTTTTTAAGCCATTTTAACGCGTTTTAAAGCCCTTTTGTGCAAAAGACGTCTCTACACTCGTCTTTTCGCATAAACCAGCCTTAGAGCGCTTCTTGACGCCTTCTAGCTGTATAATTTTTTTAACCACAAGCACTAATAGTGCCTAATTTGGAATACTTCCCCTTCAGCCGCGCCGTTGTCTGGCATTGCCATCTGTTCCGCCTTTTCTCCGCCCTTCTGCTCCACATCCTCATCTGGCACCACATTATCAAACACCGGCCCATCATTTACGATTGCCGCATTCACCCCAGGCCTATCAGCTATGGAGGCCTCTTGCATTCTGGCAATGACCTGTTCAGGTGTACCCTGCTTCTTCGCCATCCAACTCTCTAAGAACCCTCTTTCCCCTCGACTTGTCGCCTCTGTTACCTCAGCCCCCATCCTAGCATTTATCTCTTGTTCAACTTCCGCCCTTGTTCTCCCATATTTCGTAGCTGAATACATTTTTAGACCAGAAAGTACCTCTGGATTGCCCGTAAATGCAGGCGGCCTGAGACTCATTGTAAACGGTTTACTCGGCATATCGAACATCATCACTTGCGCAATCGCATGATGGTTCGGCTGATTATGCAAATCTTCCGCATTGAACGTCGGCATAAACGCCTTTTCCATGATTTGCGCATCTGTAATACCAATCCTACCACAGATAATTGTACCCACGTTTCCAAGAATACCTTCCCTAATTTTATCAGTAAGCTGCGTCATGAATTGATTTGCTACGATTAGATTTAATCTAAACTTTCTCGCCTCGGAGAGAATACTCTCGAAGCTCTCTGTTGCAAAATTCTGGAACTCATCTACAAACAGGCAGAAATCATTCCTTTCGCTCTCTGGAGTATCCACCCTGGACATTGCCGCCGTTTGGAATTTCATCACAAATATCATACCTAGAAGCTTACTGTTTACTTCCCCCATCTTCCCTTTAGACAGATTCACGAGCAAAATTTTCTTATTATCCATGATGTCCCTAATGTTAAATCCAGAATGTACCTGTCCCAAGATATCTTTCATCATCGTATTAGAAAGGAATGGCCCCCATTTCGAAGCAAACCAGGTAATCACTTCGCCAGCATCATTACTCTTTTGGCTCGCCGGAAATTCCTTTGTCCAATAATCATACACGCTCTTGTCTGTTACATATTGTAACTTACTTTTTACAAATTCCGGATCAATAAAACATCTTGGAATATCAATAAATGTTGCCCCATTTGGATCACTCATCAGAAGTAGCGCCGCATTTCTAAACATGTGCTGACCTCTTGGGCCAAAGAACCCTTGATTACCTGGATCATACAGAGATTGCAGCATATTAATTCCCTCTTGTACGATGAAGTCCTTTTGGTCCTCAGTCTCCCATTCAAACATGTTCATCCCGATAGGATGCTCAATATCTCCTGGATCGAAATAGATTACGTCATCTATTCTATCCTCTGGCACCTTTGAGAGAATATCTTCTACCACATCTCCGTGTGGATCAATAAAGGCAAATCCTCTTCCTGCAAGCATATCTTGACAAGCGATATTGGACAAAAGCACCGATTTACCCATACCTGTAGCACCAATGATATAAGTGTGTCGACGGCGATCGTTATCAGATAGACGTATTTCCTTCTTCTGTCCTCTAAATTCATTATCACCCAACCATACACCATCTGTTGGGATTCTTACCGGTGCATCTACCTGTTTAGTTAGTTGTCTCTCCACTTGAGAATTAGGGATGGAACTCTGGCTCGGCAAATGAAAAATCGTCGCAAGCTCCACCGAGTTTAAGATATTGCTACTCTTATTCTGCGGAAAAATCCTAAATATAAAATCTTCCGCGGTCTTTTTAGTATCTTTTGCTATCTCAAACCTAAACCCATTATTCGTAGTCGAATTAAACTGAGAAAAAGCACTCACTATGCCGCCTACCAGTGCCTCTGATCTACTCTTATCACGCGTACTAGCCACTACTCTTATAAGTGTTTCAAATCCAGGATACCTCATCTTATTTTCAATTGCTGCAATTTCCATCTGTTCCACATCGGTAAGAGGTTTCTGCTCCCCCTTTTCTTTTTCTCTTACTTCTGGTGGCTCAAATGGCGCTCTAATCAAATCCCTTGCTGTATCAACGATTGCAATTCCAGTCAGTCCGCTTTTTTTCTTTCCGTCCTTTAAATTTTGTACTCGCCCCGTTAAAACTTTTGTCCAGTTAGGATTGGCTGGTCTAAACATCAATTGAAGTGCCATACCCTCTCCAGGCTTAACCGCCGAAAAGGCATTAATCAAGGCTCCCGCAGCATCCCACTTTGCCTCTTCATAAGTTGCTATTGGATACGCATATTCTTTACTTAAAACTAGCTCTCCTGCCGCTACGTTTGCATCTCCTCCCTCCCTAGAGAAGATGTTATCCTCAAACTGCTCCTCTAGCCTTGCTGTAGGATAAGCTGATACGATTGCCTGTTTTACAGTTTCTTTTATTACTGCTGGTACAACTGCGTAATACTTTATTATTCCCTCTGTTGCGATAATTTCAAATGAAATATGCTTCTGTCCATACAGTTTATTCTTCATCCCCTTCTTATATGTCGAAGCGATAATAGAGTACAAAATCTGTGCTTGAGACAAAGCCTCGTTCGTTACATCTCGCTCATCCCTAGATCCAACCTGTATGTCATCTGTTGTTGGTGGCAGATGAATCAACATCGGTATCATCTTAAAACTACGCTCGTAGTTCTTTAGCTCCCTCTGCTTATTCAGTCTTAATTTAGCCATTACAAACACCGCGATAATAGCAAGTATCGCTACAACTATCACTACTACCACCCTAGCGTCCATTATGCCGCCTTCCTTTTCTCTGCATTCTCTTCCGCCTGGATCTCCCCAATGTCATCGTTTCCTATCATCCAACCAAAATTAGCATAGATAGCCTTATCTGTTGCTTCATTCATGGCGTTTACCTGTTCATACAGTGGCAGTGATTTTATCTTCTTTACCTCAGTGCTTACACCTTCGACATCAACTTTATCACCCACAAGTGAGATTCCAATTTTTCCCAGTTTCTTCTCTGTCGTACCGTCTGCAATCAGTGGCTTCATCTCTGTTGCTTCAACGTTATCTTCCTCTGTATTACCACCTATTTCACCCAAGACCTCTTCCATCGCTTTAGCTGCAGCTATCTCACCAAGCTCTCTCTCTGTTTCAACATTCTCAGCCCCCATCTTAACGCCCTCAGTCTTTGCATCTGTTCTCTCTATCAACTGTTCGCTATTCTTCTCCTGTCCCGGCTCAAGAGCGACATCAAAAGAATTTGGAGCGGCGTCACCAATAAAATCACTTCTGTTACCTCCGACTTCCAAATTGTCCATACGTTTATTTTAGCATAAACAAAATGGTTTGCATACCGTTTTTACAGTTTTTATTGTCAATAAAAAACCTCTTATACTGCAAAATCTACAATCTCTTGTTGATGATAAAGCATCCCAGTATCACAAAAACAATCGTCATCGCCACAGTTACAATGCCTAAGCTACCAAATGACTGAATCAAAAGTAGCATAATCGGACCAAAAGAAATCATCGCCGCATAGTAACGGTTCTTCCTTCCATTCCCCTTCTTACCATTCGCCTTCATAAAGGCAGCGACTATCAAATTTACTATGCCATAAATCGCGATATAAATCATTGTAAAAAATACTAAAACCCCTAACGGGCCAACGCTCGTAGGGGTTGTTAGATTTATCATTGCGAGAATAATAATCACAGAAACGAAACTTAAGACTATCATCAGACGATTAAACATAAACATATTATATCACAACAAGATTTGTATTTTATTCCGTCCCGGAATTATCTGGTTCAACTGCGAAAGACCAGATCTATTTTTTTAATTATTACTCTCCCAACGATAACAAGAATTTTTTTAGCCCTTATAAAAGGGCTAAAGAGTGGAAGTCATCCGGTACAAATTACATTACTCATAGACCGCGACTTTTTCTCCACCCTCTAGCTTTTGACCGCCTCGCAAGGAACGAGGCATAGTCCTTACTGTTCTTCCCTAATCATTCTGTTTAATTTAAGGTACTAATGGTTAGGCAGACAGCGCGCTCAACGCTTTTAGCGGAGCTATAGGTAATTCCTATGGGATATTATTTCTCGAGTTTTTACCCCGACTAAATTAATACCCGGTGTAATTTATGGCTAGAAATTACCTATTCGCCCGCTAAAACGACTAGTTATTTATATTTCATATTTTCCTTTTTAATTTGCGATTTTTATTTTTGTCTTATCGACTTATTTCCAGCATAGCACAAGCACTTTATTTTTTCAAGAGTTTTGAACAATTTTTTTGTTGTATTTTTTACAACAATCAACTATTTTACTCACTTTTACCTCTGGAAGTTGCATCATTTGCTATGTTGTTTTTTTTACAACAAAACCCCCATTTTTTATTTTTTTTCTTGAACAAACTTATGTATTTTGCCCCCCAACACTCCAAACCGCCTACCCCACTCTACGCTCCCCTACTGCCGTATCTCGCACCGTCCTTTTCTGCCTCACACCAAGTACTCCCAACCATCCTTTTGTCGCACTAGGCGTCTATTTTACCCGCCCTAAGCTGCTTTTTGGCCTGTGGAAAACTACCAAAAAATCTTAAAAAAATTATACAAAAAGTGCTTGACATAAGCATTTTATCGCGATATTATAGAGATAGCTTTTGAATAAAAAAATTATTCAGAGCCAAAAACAAACAACTATCTAGCCAAAAAACTCCACACTCTACAAAAGCCCGGTGAGTCCTCGCAGTTCACCGGGTTTTTCTTTGTTTCTACAGATTCTAATCGCCTTAAACGGTGTTTTTTTCTCTAATTACACCTAAAGTCAAGCAAGAAAAATGCCGCTATGGCGGCTTTCATCTTGAACTTAACTGGTGGAGCTGGGGGATACTGCCTCCCCGTCCAAAAAACTAACAATGATACCATTCTACACGCGTAGTTTATCTGTTCTCTCGACTTTCCTCA
>JAZLDZ010000055.1:0-15523 GCA_045615025.1 Candidatus Nanosyncoccus sp.
CTTGTCGACTTTGCATGCAAACTCGATTCTTTTCGTCGGGACTTTTCTTCGTAATAAGAAAAGTCCCTGTAGATTAGTTGTCCCGTCATACGTAGATGAATCAAAAATGACAAATCACCAGACAAATCTATCACGAGCGCCTTTCCAAATCGCCTAAATCCTTCTATTTTCTTTCCCTCTACAATTTCACTTGGACCAATAAATGACTTCTCGCATCGCACTTCTACTCTTTTTATTTTTTGTCCCAAACAAAAATTTGACAGCCCACGCTTTATCGTCTCAACTTCTGGCAACTCTGGCATATATAATATATATTATACTCTATTCAAGTAATTTCCTCGTTAGGCTTACGATCAGCTCTTTTTCGCTCGGCTCACTTTCCGCAATCAAAAGCGCCAGCGCCGTCAACGCCCTATCAGAAATTTTTGTTTCCCCACTCTCTGTCAAATGAAAATCGTTTATCGTCAAAAACACGATGAAAAGTAACGCCCCAATCCTCTTATTTCCATCATAAAACGGGTGGTCTTTAATAATAAAATACAAAAGATTTGACGCCTTTTCCGCTACTGTCGGATAAAGCTCCTTTCCATCAAAACTTTGATAAATAGAAGACAGTGCTCCATCAAAACTATCATTTCGTTTTTTTCCAAAAAGCTCTCCACCCTTTACGCTTGTGCGTAAATTATTTATCACGTTTATACACATTTCGCCCGTCAAGACTTTTTGTTTTTTCTGCGATTTCTCGTTTAGTCCCGAAAGGTCAATAAAACCATCGTCATACTCTTTTAGCGCTTGGAAGCTTCCCGCATATTTAGAAATAACTTCTAGCACTCCGTTCGCTTCCCCCGCATCAAGCTCTTGTCGAGAAATTAATCTCCTCACCACCCCCATCATGTTTTCTACATTTTTCAGTTTTTCACTCGAGAGCTGTTTTAAACGGTGTTCATTTACCGCTACGCCATTCACCACATATTGGTGCAAAGTTTTCGTCGCCCAAATTCTAAAATCCGTCGCCTTTTTCGAATTTACTCTATACCCCACCGAAATAATCGCATCTAGATTATAAAAATTCACCTCACGTCGAACCTGGCGTTTTCCCTCTGTTCGAACCGCGAAAGATTTTTTCGAAGTTCGTTTTTCGACCAACTCCTCATCAGCATAAATATTTTTTAAATGGATTTCAATACTACGACGCGTAACGTCAAAAAGACTAGCAATTTGATCAATCGATGCCCAAATCGTCTCTTCCGTTGCATCAACATCAAGAACTATCTCCCCTTTTATCCCTTGATATATTTCCACCCGCTTTTCATCTACCGCCATACACCTACCCTTCTGCCGCACCCAAGTTAAATTACTGTTGCCCCCATTATAGCACGATTATAATTCACCCCAATTATCCCCGCTCGTCACCTCTACCGCTAGTTTAATTGGTAGCTCTGGCGCTACTCCTTCCATAGTCTCTTTCAAAATCTTAGAAACTTCCTCTACTTGAGCTTCGCCGCACTCTACAATCATCGAATCATGCACCTGTAAAATCAAGTTAGCACCTTCCGGAAGTTTTGCATCTACAGCTATCATTGCCCGCTTCATTAAATCTGCTTCCGTTCCTTGGATTGGCATATTCTGTGCCGCTCGTTCCGCCGCCTGTCTCACCACAAAATTCGCCGATTTTACGTCCGGAGTTGGTCTTCGCCTACCATAAAATGTTTCAACATATCCTAATTCTTTTGCCTGTTTTAGAACATTATCTAAGTACTCACGGATTGGTTTCCTTACCTTAAAATAATCTTCAATAAACTGTTTCGCTTGAGAAAAATACATTCCCGTCGCTTCAGAAAGCCCTCTCGCACTCATCCCATACATCACGCCAAAATTAATTGTCTTTGCTGCACGTCTTTGTGCTTTTGTCACCTCATCCATTGGCACACGAAACACATCCGAAGCCGTCTTCGTATGGATATCAATCCCCGTATTAAAATCATCGACTAGCGCTTTATCGCCAGAAAGTACCGCCGCTAGTCTAAGTTCAAACTGTGAATAATCCGCCGATACCAATTTCCTTCCATCGCCCGCAACAAACCCAGTTCTAATTCTTCGTCCTTCTTCTGATCGTACTGGAATATTTTGTAAATTTGGATTCACGCTCGAGAGTCTCCCCGTAGCCGTCACATTTTGCGTAAACGTCGTGTGTATCCTTGCATTTTCATCCGCAAGTTCTGGTAGCGGCGCAATATAAGTCGAAAGCAATTTTGCTGCCTCGCGATATTCCAAAATCTTTGGCACAATCGGATGTGCATCCTTTAGTTTATCTAACTCCTTAGCCCCAGTCGAATACCCTCGCGATGTTTTTTTAATGCCTTTTGTTGGGAGCAACAATTTTTCAAACAAAACTTGAGCTAGCTGCATCGGAGAATTTACATTAAACTCTTCCCCAGAAAGTTCATAGATTTCCTGTTCTAACTTTTTTACATATGCTTGGTATTCATCAAGCATCTTAGAAAAATACTCGCGCGAAATTTTTATACCCGATTTTTCCATTTTATATAGGACCGGAATCATTGGTAAATCATAGTCCAAATATATGTCTTTTAGTTTTGGATATTGCGCCAATTTAGCAAATTGTTCTCTTGCTTTCGCAATGCTTTTTTCCTTCGTTTCGCCAAAATCAAGTTCAGCTTGCGCCTGATTTTCCGCCTCAACTCGCACCAACGGATTCAACAAAAATTTCGCCTGATCCAAATCCCAGTATTTTTTCCCCGCCAAAATCTCCTTAGCTATAGCTTCGTCTTCGTGCATTTTTTTCTTCACGTCATCTGCTATGAAATAATCAGAAAAATCAATTTCTACCAAAGTTTCCTCTACAGAGCTATCCAAAGAATCATCATCCGTAGAATCGCCCGCAAAATCATCCTCCCCAAAATCTTTCGTCTCATCATCATTCTCAGCAATTTTAAAATCCGTCAATTTATTATTCCTTAGCTTTGCCATTTCCGTCTTAAATTTTGCTTTCAAAGAATTAAATTCCAAGCTAGAAAACGCGCGTTCAATCCGAGCTTCATTGATTACTAAATCCGGCACGTCTTCTAAACTTACCGGCGCATCAGTATAAATTTTACCCAATTTATACGACATATATGCACTATCTTTTCCGGCAATCAACTTCTTTTGCGCCGCGCCAGTGATTTCATCAATATGCTCATATATTCCGTCTAGCGTTCCATATTCATTGAGTAGTTTTACTGCCGTTTTTTCTCCTACTCCCGGCACGCCTGGGATATTATCACTCGCATCACCCTTTAGCGCCTTCAAATCCAGAAATTGATTTTTCTTGATACCATATTTTTCTTCCACCGCCGGCACATCCATTTCCTCAAGTTTAGAAAATCCTTTTAGTAGCCTATACATTCTTGTATTCTCGTCCACAATTTGTAGCATATCTAAATCAGAAGAAACGATCACCGTATCCCAAGCCTCATCTAGCACATCAACATCAGATTGATACAAAGAAGCAGGAGCACCAGAGCGAAACGTACTACTGGTACGTTGAGCGAGGCTCGCATCTGCTAACGCAGTAGCGACTGATGCCTGATGCGCTAAAGTTCCAATGATGTCATCCGCTTCATAGTCATCGCATTCCAAAAACCCCCACCCAAGTGCCGCCACTAATTTCCTAAGTAGTGGTATTTGCACAAAAAAATCTTCTGGCGGTTTTACTCTTCCCGCCTTGTACTCTGGATAAATTTCCTTACGTTTTCTAATTGAAGTCTTTGCTTTATCCCAAGCCACCACCACTTTTGTTGGTTGCAATTCTCGTACAATCTCAAGTGCAATTACCGCAAATCCATATATCCCACCCGTCGGCGTTCCATCACTTTTAGACAAATTTCCCATCGCATAATACCCACGATAGAACACACTTTTACCATCAATGATTACTAACTTTTTCATTAAAACTCAATCTCTTCTAATATTTCCCCTATTTTCTTCTCCATCTGCTCTACACTGCCATCATTTAAAACGTAGTAATCCGCCGCCGCGATCGGCCCGCCCTTTTCTAAGTTTTCAATTTCACTTCTATCGCGCTCCTTTATTTCCTCTTCAGAAAATGGCCTATCTGGGCGCACCGCTACTCTCTTATAGCGTAATTTCTTTGGCACAACTATCGCAATAAACGTCATTGCACCAGGAAATTCATGTTTCAAAGTTTTCATTTCCGTCCAAGAATATACACCATCAAGCACAATACGCTTCTGTCCAGCACTAGCAAGGCTATGCACTTCATCGATTACCTGTCTTACGACCCAATCTTTCCCTTCCGTCTCACGAATCATCTCACGGAATTTCTTCTCACTCTCACCATCCGGTGTACGCTCAATTCCCCGCTTCTCCATTTCCTTGTATATCATCCCCCCAAAATACACCTTTGGCACACCGTTTTTCGTTAAATAGTCTACTGCAACAGATTTTCCACTGCCGCTCATCCCCACAATTGCTACTATTTTTAGATTCTCTTTCTCACTCATATTGAAGTTATTATACCATATTAAGATATAACAACCCCTATCCCCGGCTTCGCCTTCCGAACAATTAGTTCTTTTGCCTCTATCTTTGTATATTCAGCCTCCGCTTGAATCTCAAATTCCGACACAGCATCAAAACTAATTTTCACGCCTCCACTTTCTACATGTCCCGGCATTTTCCCTATCATACTTTTTAGCATGAATATACATAGCCTAAAAAATCCTTTTAGTCGCCCAAAGCTCACAAAAAACTTTTCTGAACTCTGCCAGTAATTCCCGCCTTTCATTACTTTTGCTACAGTTTTTCCATTTATAAACATTACGTCCGAAACGTGTCTTTCTTTTACATCATTCATCCGCCCATTACGGCCTACCTTCATTCGGTTCATCGCGATGCTATTCATTCTGATACTTTGACTTAAGAATTCTTTTTTCCTATTCTTAAAATACCACTTCGCAAGTTGCACCACAGAATACGCTAAGCTCTTTTTTCCTTTTCGTAAAGTTTTACGCATGACCGGAGCATCAAAAATCTCCGTACTTTCCGCAAACATCCCAATCGTAAAATAACACGCCGCGTATCGCCAAGTTTTTCCATCTATTACGGCTTCGAGAGGATACAATTCTTTTATATTTTTCTTTTCAAAACTCTGTACAATTTGTTCTAGACTTTTAGACCTTACCATTCTTGCAAAATCATTAAAATTCCCATATCCTAGAACCCCCAACGTAATATCCGTCTTGGATTTCATTGCCGCATTAAGTGCTACCGTCGCCGTCCCATCCCCACCAGCAGCAATTAATAAATCACCATCTTTTAATATTTTAGAAAGCTCCGCCACGTTTTCATCTACCGGCGCCGCCTTAATTTCATATTTTCCAATCAAATAGCCTGACAATTTTTGCGCCGACTCAATTACTTCCGCACGAATCTTCGCATGCTTCGACGATCTCGGATTATAGGCGATAATTATTCTTTGCATTGCCTAATTTCCAATCACACCGCCCGGAAGTAGCCACTGCAAGAACGCCCACATCACCGCATAAACTACTAGCCCAATGATGATTTGTATTAAGCGATTTTTTGCTTTTGTCATTTGCGCTGCATCATCTTTTGCCGTCATGTACTGGATGCCACAAATTACAATTCCAACTGTGCCTGCAATTCCCACGCCCCAAGTAAAAACGTTCAAAATTACATTAAGTACCATAAATATTCCACTTCCATCCTGCCCCGGATCAACACATCCGCCAAAAAGATTTGTATTTACCCCCTCAGAACACGAGCCAGCGTTATATGCACCACTATTGTCCGTGCTTCCCGTTACCGCCGAACTACTACTATTGCCACCACCAGCTCCACCCTGGTCATACAATGCAAACGCTGGCACCGCACCCATCATCGCCACCATAGCCATTACCATTATTCCTGCTAGCATTACAATTTTTTTCTTCACTTTTACCTCCTCTTTTTTATTTAACTATTCCCAAATATTCCGCCCGGAAGTAGCCACTGCAAAAACGCCCACATCACCGCGTAGACCGCTAGCCCAATTATAATCGCAACGAACCTCGTCTTTGCTGCAGCAAGTTGCCCAGCATTATCCTTTGCCAGCATAATTTGCAGTCCCGTAATAAGAATACCTATCGTTCCTGCAATTCCTACCCCATAGGTCAACACTGTCAGAACAACATTTAGCACGCTAAAAATCGCCGAACCATCATCCGTCCCCTCTACACAACCATTTTCTCCAAGTATGCTCGTCTCGACGCCGTTACATTCTGCAAAAACTTTCGGCGAAAACGTTGTTCCCATCATCAAAAACCCCACAGGAATAATCACCCCCGCCATGATTACTGCCGCACCCGCCAAAATCTTCTTCAAAATCTGCATCGAAAACCTCTACTTCAAATACTCATGAAGTTTTTTGGTGTCTTTATGTTTTCTAAGTTTAGACAAAGCCTTCGCCTCAATCTGACGAATACGTTCACGAGTCACAGAAAACTCCGCACCCACTTCTTCCAAAGTATGTGGTCTCCCCCCACCAATCCCAAAACGAAGTTTAATAATTTTTTGCTCACGCTCAGAAAGCGTGCTAATAATTGTTGCTAGTTGTTCTTTTAGAATTTGATTCGCTGCACTATCTTCCGGACTAATTCTTTCTTCATCTTCTACGAAATCACCCAGTACCGAATCCTCGTCGTCACCATCTCTACCTACGCTCTGGTCTAACGATGCGATATCCTGCTTAATCTTCATCACATACTCAACTTTTTCCGGCTCCATGTCCATTTCTTTTGCCACTTCTTCAACAGTTGGCTCACGATTAAGTTCCTGAGTTAACTTACGTGTTGCACGAAGCACCTTGTTAATCGTTTCTACCATGTGCACTGGAATACGAATCGTTCTTGCCTGGTCCGCAATTGCTCTTGTGATTGCCTGACGAATCCACCATGTCGCATATGTCGAAAACTTAAATCCTTTGTCCGGATCAAATTTCTCTACTGCACGAAGAAGTCCAGTATTCCCTTCTTGAATTAAATCCAAGAAATCCAATCCTCTACCAGAATAGCGTTTAGCAATCGAAACTACGAGGCGCATATTCGCCTCAACCATCTTATCCTTCGCTTTTTTATTTCCCTTTGCCGCTTTCTTAGCAAGCTCCAGTTCTTCTTCCTGCGAAAGAAGTGGGATTTTACCAATCTCACGTAAATATAATCTTACGGAGTCATCCGCAAACGCATCTACGTTGTCAACCGTGATCTCCAGCTCTTCATCAGAAAGTTCCTCTTCTTCCGAGAGATCTGACAGCTCTGGCTCATCACCCCCAAGTGCAGTACTAGGGTTCAAAATATCATCTTTATCTTGATTCATTGCCCAAATTATACCTAAAAATGACTAAAAATTCAACCTTTTTGTAGCTTCTGAATTTCTCTCAAAATATCCGCCGACTTTTTTTCATCATCTTCACATTCCTCAAGCTTTTGTGTCAGCTCCTCAATTTTCTGCTGCCGCATTTCCTTTTGATAATTCTTCAATAGCTCTTTTACTTCTTTTTTAAGTTCCAAAACAGCAGTTTTCTTATATTTTGTTTCGTATATCAACTCTAGCTCCTCTAGCTTCGTCTCATCATCCGGCATTTCTAAATTAATTCCTTCGCCTGCTTCGCCGCCATATATCATAATCGAAAGCAACGCATCTTCTAGCACTTTAATTTTCTCAACATTTTTAAGTTCAGTTTTTACTTGCTTTAACCGTTTTGCCGGACCATTTTCAATTTTCTTTGCCATCAAATCTTCAACCGACACATCTAGTCTTTTTGCAATCAGCTGTTCATAGTGCTTTTTTACTACTGGGTCTGCAATATTTTTTATCATTCGCATCGCCATGTCCGAATATTCTTTCTTCCCCTGTGCCGATAACAAATCTAGTTTTTCTTCATATTTTTCAAATAGCCAATCTATCGCTGGCTTATATGACTTCACGGCTTTGTGCCATAATTCCGGATCTTGTTGAATCAACTCATCCGGGTCTTTCGCTCCATGATAATCTGATATCACCGACAAATTAATCCCCAAATCTCCCGCCAGATTTATTGCTCTTTCTGTTGCCCTTACCCCTGCATCGTCCCCATCATAAGCCAGTCTTACATCCGATGTTAATCTCGATAAGGTTTTCAAATGTTGTTCAGTCATCGCCGTCCCACTTGTTGCCACCGTCTGCTTTACTCCAGCTTGGTGTGAGGAGATTACGTCCATATTCCCTTCTACAATTACCACAAATCCCGACTTCCTAATCGCCTCCTTCGCCTGATGAAGTCCAAAAATATAGCGCGATTTATTAAACAGCATCGTGTCTGGCGTATTTAAATATTTTGGTTCACCTTTATCAAGAATTCTCGCCGTATAACCAATTACTTGTCCATTCGTATCGATAAACGGCACCATCATTCGTCCTTTGAACAAGTCTTTTCCAAATCTATTCAAAAGCCCAGCCCCTTCCATTTCGTCCATCGAATACCCCCGCTTTTTCAAAAACCTAATTAATGCATCTCCAGTTTTTGGTGAATAGCCAATTCTAAATTCCTTCACCGTCTTCTTATTCATATTCCGTTTATAAAAAACGTATTCACAGACAGGCTTATTCTTCGTTAGCGCCACTTGGTAATACTTTGTTGCAAGTTCTAACGCTTCTCTCATCCTCGCTTTTTTTCTGCTAATCTGCGCATCACTCGCACTATATTTTTTTAGTTCCACACCTGCCTGCGCAGCAAGTTTTTCCAACGCTTCCCGAAAAGAAATTCCTTCCACTTCCATCACAAAAGCAAAAATATCACCGCCCTTATTCGCCGAAAAATCATGCCAAATCCCCTTTTCCGGACTCACCATAAAAGATGGGGTCTTATCTACTCCCCAAGGGCTTCGTCCTTTTAGTGTTCGACCTGCTCGTTTCAGCTCAATATACTGCCCCACCACGTCCTCGACAGCTAGCCTCGCCTTAATCTCTTCTTTCGCCTCATTCATACCCCTATTATATATCAAATCCAAGTTAGCACATACACCCAAGCCGTGCTATAATAACCATATGAACAATAAAGATTATCTCGAACAAATCTCTTCAGAAAATCGTCCGTTAACTAGAAAGGCGCCCGGCTTCTTTGGTGATAAACTCAATCTTTCTATGAAGCAGCTCAAAATCATCGGTATCGCCGTCGCCGCAGTTCTTCTTGTTCTCTTTATTGGGATTATTGCTTCTTCCGCCAATAAAACCGGCGAACGCGACTACGTCGACGAAGCCTACCTCCGTACCAAAGATCTCAGCGAAGTAATTGATAATTATCGCACCAAGATTCGCTCTTCCGAACTTCGCTCTATGGCAATGTCCCTAAAGTCCGTCTTGTCCGAGGCAAACTTTGCTTTGTCTAGCACTCTTACTAATGATTTCGGCGTAAAAAGCTTAGACAAACCAGATAAAGAATCCACTTTAGTTAAAGAAGATGCTCTTATCGGAGAATTATCCGATACTCTAGAGAATGCTCGTCTTAACGCCATCTTAGACAGAGTGTTTTCTCGCGAATTTACTTACCAAATTTCCCTTCTTATCTCTCTCGAAACAGATATTATTACTCATACAAAGAAAGACCTCTTAAAATCCAGTCTTGAATCCTCACGAACTAACCTCGAAGTTCTCCACGAACAATTTGACAGTTTTGTCGCCAACTAATTTTCGCTTCTTTACCCACCTCTGATTCTATGCTATAATTTTGGCATTATGAAGAGACTCACAGAAAATAAATTTATCAAAGAATTCAAAACATTTATCGGCCAAGGCAACGTCATGGATCTTGCCGTCGGTGTCGTTATTGGTGCAGCATTCTCTGCCATCGTTACTTCCCTTGTCAACGATATCATTATGCCGCTTGTTAGCTTAATCGGTGGCGGCGCAGATTTTTCTACTCTAAGCATCACTATTCCAAACTTCTTTGGTGGTGATACTGCCGCTGTCATCCGTTATGGTAACTTCATCCAGAACGTCGTTAATTTCCTCATCATTGCCTTCTCCCTCTTTATCGTTATTAAAGCTATCAATCACATGAACGACCGCGCCAAAGCCGCCGCCAAAAAAGCCAGCAAAAAACTCGGCCTAGAAGAGGAAGAAAAAGAAGAAAAGAAAGAAGTCGAAGAAAAGAAGGCTTCAGACGAACAAACCAAACTCCTAAAAGACATCCTAAAAGAATTAAAGAAAAAATAGTAGTTAGGGTTCCAGAGTTATAAAACAGATTTAAGAGCGGAAAAATTACAACAACATAACAAAATAATCCAACGTTAGTGTTGGATTATTTTGTTATCATCTTTGGATGATTACCAGTTGTAATTTTTACAAGCTCTTAAGTCCAACTCTGGAACCCTAAATACTATTTTTTTCTAGAATAGTTTCAGTCCTAGTACATCTCAGGACTTGCTTGCGGAGCTTCTTTTTCCGGAACCTCAACAATCAGCGCCCCCATCGTAATCGTCGTCGCCGCAATCGAAATTGCATTTTGCACCGCCTCGCGTGTTACTTTAGCTGGGTCAATAATCCCAGCCTTTTTAAGATCTATTAGTCCTTCTTCTGGCTTCATTACATTTATGCCCATACCATCCTTTGCTCCTTCAACCTGAGCAAGAAGTGCCTGTGCATTTAATCCTGCATTTTCCATAATAGTTATAAATGGAGCCTTCATTGCTTCACGAACAATCTTTGCGCCCATGTCATTCCCCTTCACGACCTTAACAACATTAAGTAGTGTTACACCACCACCTGCCACAATGCCTTCAGAAAGCGCCGCCTTTGTTGCAGCTACTGCATCATCCACGCGGAACTTTTTCTCATCAATTTCCGTTTCGGTCACACCACCCACCTTAATTACGGCAACCTTTCCAGAAAGCGCCGCTGCGCGTTTTTCGAATTCACCACGCTCATAATCAGAGTTTGCCATTTCTGCTTGTGACTGAATCAAAGCAATTCTCGCCTTTACCTCCGCTTGATTTCCAGCACCCTTAATAATTGTTGATTCATCCTTTGTGGCAATCACTTTAGCGGCAGAACCTAGCACTTCTAGTCCAGCTTCCTCTAATTTTACGCCGCGCTCATCACTTACTACCGTAGCGTCAGTTAGAATCGCAATATCTTCTAGAATCTCTTTCCTACGTTCACCAAACGAAGGTGCCTTTAGAACTAGTGTATTAAACACGCCTTTTAGTTTGTTAAGAACAAGTAGTGACAAAGCTTCGCCTTCTACATCTTCCGCAATAATCACTAAATCTTTCTTTCCTGCTTGTGCGCACTTTTCGAGCAGTGGCAAAATGTCTCCTGCCGCAGAAATCTTTTTGTCCGTTACTAGGATTACCGGCTTCTCAAAAATTGCCTCTTGACGGTTAACATCCGTCACAAAGAAAGGAGAAGAATATCCCTTGTCGTAAGAGAACCCTTCCACGATTTCCTGCTCCATTTCTAGACCTTGTCCGGCTTCAACCGTCACCACTCCATCTTTACCAATTTTAGAAATTACTTCCGCAATTAGCTTACCAATTTCTGCATCTCCAGCAGAAATAGTTGCAACTTCCGCCACCTTATCAGAATCACCCGCTATTTTCTGTGCTTGCTTGTCAATTCCTTTAATGATCTCCGCACCAGCTTTCTCGATTCCTTTGCGTAGTTCCATTGGATTTACTCCCGCCGCAATCAACTTATTTGCTTCGGAAATAATATTATACGTAAGAACTGTTACGGTTGTCGTACCATCACCAGCTACTTTATTTAACTTTTGCGCTGCAGTTTTGATTAGCTTCGCCCCAATCTGCTCACCCAGATTATCTTCGGTTGAACCAAGATCAACTGCCTCAGCCACAGTCACACCATCATGCGTAATCGTAGGATTTCCATAACTCTTTTCGATTACTACATTTTGACCCTTTGGACCATACGTCACTTTCACCGCATCATATAACTGTTTTGCACCAGAAAGAACTTTGTCCCTTGCTTCACTTGCATAAAAAATCTTTTTCGCCATAATTCTCCTTTCTACATTGTGGCAAGAATATCTTCAGCCGCCACAATAATATAATCTTTATCATCGACTTTAATATTTGTCGTCGAAAACTCTTTATAAATAATCTTATCACCCTTCTTTATATCGGAAACTTTAGGGCCAACCGCCTCCACTACCGCATAAGCCGGAGTTTCTTTGGCCTCGCCAAGCAGGATTCCAGATTTAGTCTTTGTTAGCGGTTCCTGTTTCACCGCCACCACCTTATCATTTAATGGTTTTATTGCCATAATTATCTCCTTTTTCTCTATTGTAGCGCAAAAATTAGCACTGTCAACCCTCGAGTGCTAATTCTTCTCTCCCTTGATACTATGTCAAAAACTTGTTTATCAGTTACAAGTTCCAGCCCTCAAGTCCTTCACATATCCCGCCATCTTCAAATAATGCTCCAGCGAATCATATTTCCCGCCATTATATTTCCCCGTTGCAATTTCCGTCGCCGCCGGTACACCCACATACCTGTAGTGCCACGTTTCATAGTACCCCGTCGTACCATTTTCATTCACATTTAGGGGCTCCGCCATTGTTCCTCCCGCCCACTCAATCGGATACCTATCAATAAAACCATATTTATACGAATTGGCTTTTAACCACTGCCACTCTTTGTGCACTTCCAAATAACTTGAATCCAGCGAAGTTCCATACGCTGCATCAATCAAATCACAAGTATACCCAGAATGATGTTCGCTCGTTCCCGTTGCAGCACATAGCCTTCCGCAACTCGTCCCATACATCCTAAAACATGATACCGTTTTCATCTCATGCCCAGGATTCTCCGTCTGATACGCTTTTATCATGTCATTAAGATGCGTCGCCGCCTCGCCATCTAGTAACGGTACGCCATTATAACTATTTAATTCACTAATTCCATAAGCTTCTGTCAAATTAATTAGCTGCGCTCGCCTAGTCGTAATAAAATTCATGTCAACTGTAAAATTTGCATTAATCAGCATCAGCTTGCCTAGTTTCGTCGTACAATTCCCCGTACCACTTGCCGGAATATTCGCTTTAGCTGCCTGTTCCTCTGCCTCAGCACGCGCCAATTCCTCCGCCTTAGCCTTCTCCTCTTCTTCCTTTTTTCTAGCTTCTTCTTGTGCTTTTTCTTCCGCAATTCTTGCTTGCTCCGCTCGTTCTGCTTCCTCTTTTTCGCGAGCCTCTTGCTCCGCCTTCTCTCTTGCAATGTCCGTTAGTCTCGCATATTCTACCCCCATAATTGGAAGCGCCACTATGGCCCCAATCTGCACCAAAAAAAGCATGCCAATTAGTGTTCCAAGCAATACCTTTTTCATATTTCTATCATATCATATCTCAACCCCAAAATATCCACTCCACTCCTCTCGTGATATAATATATTCTATGAGTATCAAAGACAAAATTCCTGCTTACAATTCCCTCGTTCTGCCCTATCATTTTTTAAAATCCCTTCTCGCCGGCATTAAATATGGCTTCCCCGCCAAGAATCTTCATGTCATCGGCATTACCGGCACCAATGGCAAAACCACCACTTGCTTTATGGTTTGGAAAATGCTAAATGAAGCAGGACTTAAAACCGGCCTCATGACTACTGTTGCCTGGGGCGGCGTTGGTGACACTGGTGCTTCGGATATATCAGCAGATTCCAAAAACCCACTAGACGCCACCATCCTTCACCGCACTGTCGAACATATGACTACTGCAGATTCCTTTACCTTAAACAAACGCATCAAAGCTATTAAAGATTCTGGCGCAGAATATCTTGTTCTAGAAGTCACTTCTCATGCTCTAGTTCAGTTTCGTACTTTAGGCATACCTATAGAAATTGCAGCCATGACCAACGTCACTCATGAGCATCTAGACTATCACAAAACTTTCGACAACTACGTCAAAGCAAAGTGCAAACTCTTTAAAAAATCCGCCTTCGGCATCGTCAATGCCGACGATTCTTCCGCAAGAAAATTCATCTCAGCAATTTCTGTTTCAAAACCAGCCCGACACTCATCACCAAATTATACCTCTTATGGTATAAAAAATGGCAAAATCCGCGCAAAATCTGTTAAATTATCCGCAACAGGCGTAAATTATTCATGTGATGATATAAAACCTCTGGAAATCACTACTCAAATTCCTGGCGAATTCAATGTCTATAATTCCCTCGCCGCCCTCGCCATAGGCAAAAAACTCGGTCTATCTAATGAACAAATCGTAAACGGTATCGCCGCGCTAAAAGAAGTCGAAGGCCGTATGAACCGTCTCAATCTCGGACAAGACTTTGACGTCATCGTCGACTTCGCCCATACTCCCGACGCTTTTGAAAAAGTTTACAAATCCGTCTATCCACATAAAGGCGGCCGCATTATTTCTCTCTTCGGCGGTGCTGGTCGTCGTGACGAATCTACTCGCGCCGAGCGCGGAGAAGTCGCCGGAAAATTTAGTGACATCTGCATTCTAACCGAAGATGACTCTCGCGACGAGGACCCGCTTACTATTATCGATCAATTCAAATCTGGTCTTTTAAAATCTGGCATGAAAGACAACCAAATCCTCATCGAACCAGACCGCAAAAAAGCCATCGAGCTTGCAATTAATACTGCCAAATCTGGCGACCTCGTTTTAATTCTTGGCAAGGGTCACGAAAAAACCATCTTAAGAGCCGACGGCGCTCACCCCTTCGAAGACCTCAAAGTCACCACCGCCACCCTCAAAAACCGCGCCAAACTCTAACGCAATAATCTCTATTCCTGGCTTAGCCGATAGCTAAGTCGCACCAGGTCGTAAATTTCATCTGCCTTTAGCTGTCCAGCATTTACAATTTCTATCCCTCCACGTCCAAAGTATCGACTCTCCATCACGCTTTCATACTTCTCACGAAGAAGTCTAGAAAGTTTCGTGTCACATCTTAGTTCAAGCGTATTCTTTCTCACCACCAAAAAAGCACGTGGCCCTTCATCAACATAATCCGGTGAATCAACTTCATCCTCCAGCTCTACTGTTTTTACTCGATAAACCGTCACTTCTTCCGCATCGACCCCCTCACCAACTTTTACAGTATCAACGTTAAATTCCCCAATTCCACTTACTTTAGAAATGTCAAATACCATTTCATCTCCTCTATGCTTCCCTCGATATCATCTAACGCTCTATGCATTTCGCGTTTTACAAATTTTTTATGCAACGCCCCTTCAAAATAAACTTTCCATGCCGACACATCAAACATCCGGTAGTGCAATCGCTTCGAAAGTCTCGGCATCTCAATATCGATAAATCTTCGATCTTGATGAATCGAATTTCCAGCTAAAATAATTTTACCTTTCCCCTTTTCATCGCCCTCGATACTTTGCTTAGCAAAATTTTTATCCAAAAACTCTAGCAATTGATCCTCAATTTCCGCGACTGGTAAACCTTTTTCATTTTGTGCCATCAAAGCATCACGCG
>JAZLDZ010000056.1:0-16460 GCA_045615025.1 Candidatus Nanosyncoccus sp.
AATAGTGACTATCATTACCAAACTGGTAAATTTTTGCCTCTTTTTTGTCTGACAGAGTGGTCACAGGAGCGGCAAGCTCATCGCCGTTTGCCTTATGAATTAGAATGCCATTTTCTGTTAGAGTGATTAGATCTGTCCTGGCGTCAGTCTCTCTGATATCACCTGCTCCAAAGAAGAGCGGATGGTTGTTCGTGGTAACTTCTACTACTATGCTAGATAAGTCTTGATCCTTATCTATAGTAAAAGATACGCCATGCTCGGTTTTGTCCATAATTAACATAAATTCACCCCTCCTTTAAGGTACAAAATAAGATAGGACCATTTGAGTCCTATCTTATTATATCATGTTGCTGCTAATTGTCAATGCGTGGGGCTGACTATTTCGCAGCGCGAGCTTCGATGATTTCCTGTGCAACGTTAGGTGGAACTTCCTCGTAAGCAAAGAGCTCCATGGATGATGCGGCACGGCCCTGGCTCATAGAGCGAAGGTCGCCAGTGTAACCAAAGAGGTTAGCAAGTGGGCAGAAAGCTTTGATTAGCTTAGCGCCACCGTTTAGATCTTCCATTTCGTCGATGCGACCGCGGCGAGCGTTAATATCACCAATCACGTCGCCCATGAATTCTTCTGGGGTAGTGATTTCTAGTTTCATGACAGGCTCGAGAATAACTGGGTTAGCTTTCTTGATACCTTCGCGGGTAGCGAGAGCACCTGCAAGAGAGAAGGCGAGCTCGGAGGAGTCGACATCGTGATAGGAGCCATCATAGAGGGTAGCCTTAACGTCGACTACTGGGTAGCCAGCGATAACACCGCCAGCGAGGGTTTCCTCAACACCTTTCTGAACTGGCTTTCTATATTCTTGAGGAACGACACCACCTTTGATCTGGTCGATAAACTCGAAGCCTTTGCCTGGCTCGTTTGGTTCGAATTTAATCCAAACGTCACCGTACTGACCACGACCACCAGATTGTTTAATGTGTTTACCTTGTGCCTCGGCAGTGCCACGAATAGTTTCGCGGTAAGCAACCTGTGGGGCGCCAGTGTTAGCTTCAACACCATGCTCTTTGTTGAGACGGTCGATAATAATCTCGAGATGAAGCTCGCCCATACCAGAGATAATTGTCTGGCCGGTTTCTTCATCGGTGTGAACACGGAAGGTTGGGTCCTCTTCGGCAAGCTTGGAAAGACCGAGAGCCATCTTTTCCTGGTCGGATTTAGTCTTTGGCTCGACAGCAATAGAGACAGGTGGGTCTGGGAATTCGATAGATTCGAGGTGGATTGGGTGAGCTGGATCACAAAGAGTAGTACCAGTAGTACAATCTTTAAGACCAACTACAGCGGCAATGTCACCAGCAGTAACTTCACTAATTTCTTCACGCTTATCAGCAAACATGCGGACGATACGACCGACGCGCTCTTTGTTGCCGGTAGTAGCGTTTAAGATGAAGGAGCCAGTAGAAAGTTTACCAGCATAAACGCGGATAAAGATAAGTTTACCTACGAATGGGTCGGTAGCAATCTTGAAGGCGAGAGCAGTAAGAGGCTCTTTATTGTCAGCCTTTCTAATAACCTCATCACCGGTCTTTGGATCGGTACCTACGGTCTGGCCCTGGTCACGATCAAGAGGAGATGGAAGATAATCAGTCATAAGGTCGAGAACTTTTTCGACGATCACACCACGACCATCACCACCGGTAACTAGGAAGAAGTCGCCATCAAGCACGCGCTTTCTTAATGCGGATTTAAGTTCGTCAACGGTAATAGCATCTTCGCCTTCGTTGAAATATTTATCCATTAATGCTTCGTCTGCCTGGACGGCTTCTTCGACGAGCATAGAACGAGCGTTCTTAGCTTTCTCTACCATATCGGCAGGAATTTCACCAACAGTAAGCTCGTGGTCAGCGTAATCTTTGTAGGTATATGCCTTCATGTCGATAAGGTCAACTACGCCGCAGATGTCCTTCTCGAAACCGATTGGAAGGTGGATAGCAACAGCGTTTTTAGAAAGGCGCTTGTGAATAGAGTCGAGAGACTTGTAGAAGTCACCACCGATTTGATTAATTTTGTTAACGAAACAGATACGTGGGACGCCGTATTTAGTAGCCTGGCGCCAGACAGTTTCGGACTGAGCCTCGACACCCATCTTACCATCGAAAACAACGACAGCGCCGTCAAGTACGCGGAGAGAACGCTCCACCTCGGCGGTAAAGTCGATGTGGCCCGGGGTATCAATAATGTTAATCTGATGGCCTTTCCAGTAAGCAGTCACAGCAGCGGAAGTAATAGTAATACCGCGCTCCTTCTCCTGCTCCATCCAGTCGGTAGTAGCACCACCGGTGTCGCCTTTAACTAAGTCAATTTTGTGTTTGAGACCGGTGCGGTAAAGAATAGCCTCAGAGGTCGTGGTTTTTCCTGCATCAATGTGCGCAATAATACCAATGTTGCGCAACTTGGACAGGTCGGTAATTTTTTCAGCCATATGCTCCTTTATTTATAATTTTATTGCAATAAAAATAATAGATTTGAGGTAATTATAGCATATAATTCTGGGGGATGTAAAGGGAAACATTTTTTTAAAAAACTAAAATGCCCTGCAGTTTCCTGCAGGGCTTAAGTTAGGTGAGGCGGGAGTCGATTTTAGCGCTTAAAGCAACAATTCTTTTTCTAGTTCGTCAATCTGGATATCCAAGGCGACGATCTGTTTTACTAGCTCTTTGTATTCACTGGTGCTTTTTACTGCGGCCCAGCCATTGAAGATAACAGTAAATGCATGCAGAAAAAGATATAATGCCGCCATAACTATGGCGAGGATAATCCCGCCAAAGAACAGTCCGCAGAGTACCGTCAGAACAAGTCCGGTAACTACCCAAATTAGATTGGGGCTTTCGTTAGAAATGCCCTCGTACAACATGTCGCGACGTTCTTTTTCTAGCTTTTTTAGTTCGGCATTTAAGGCTAGAAGCGATTCTTCTCTTCTGTTTTCCATAATTTCACCCCCTTGGAAAAAATTAATGTACAATGGTTTAATTATACATTAAATGGTGTATTTGTCAAGAGAGGGGCACATTTTTGCAAGCGTGAGCAAGATGACTACTCTCGCGAGTCGATTCGGGTGCCGACTCGCACGGGAGGCTCAAGGATAGGGTGCCACTACTGTGCGACACAACGGACGCTAGACCCGGCGTACTTGATGAAGTTGCCCGCGGGGCTAACATTCGAATTATCCAAGTACAGGTCGTACGCGTTGTCACTATTGTTCGCCGTACTAGACCAGTAGTAGCCGAAGTAATCCTCACCGAGGACAGTGCTGCCGCCCCGGATGCCGGGCAGGACGAAGGCTGGGTCGCCTCGCATAAGGGCAGAGGAATTATAGTTGTTGTATAGTGTCTGGAACTCACCAGAATCACCGCCAGTCGGAAGGCGCCAGCCTTTAGGGCAGATAGAAGCAGTAGCATTGCCAGACTCCATAGCGCAAGTACCTGTTCCTGCCGTGGCAGCGTACCAGTTGTAGAAATTGCCATAAGTTGTATTATTAGAGGGCACGTGGTAGGCCGTATTCACGCATGAAGAATTCGGGAAAGCACCCTCCACGGCTGGGAGAGTCCAGTTGGCGGAAACATTAGAGTTAGCTGGCGTCAAGGTAAGAGAGCCAGTAAGTCTCAAGTTCTGCGTCATCCAGCATTTGCCATCAGCGAGCTTCTTGACGGTGTAAGTCTTAGAGTCACGCGTGTCAGTAAGAGTCTTAGACTTTCCAACTGGTGCGACCGTACAAGCCGAGGTAGTCATTTGTTGCATTTGAGTAATACTAGCCCATGGATCTGCTCCCGTAAGCGTTAGCGTACCACCACTCATAGTATTGTTATTAGTGATAGTGATGGTCTGCTGCCCAGATGCAGAGGAGCTGCTCGTAGAATATCCAGTGCAGGTATAACCAGATGGACAAGAAACGCTAGATAGATAGTAGCCAGAAGTTGGCGTGACGGTAACAGTAGCGGAGCCGCCATATGGGACGGAGACGGTAGAGGTAGGGTTGGTAGTGACATTGGTCTTAGAGATAGTTACATCAAAGCTTCTAGTGGTACCAGTAAAGGCAATCGTACCGCCGGTAGTAGAGGTATCGCTATGTGTAATAGTGACGGTTTGCTGTCCAGTAGCGGAGGAGCCAGTAGTATAACCTGTACAAGTATAACCAGTAGGACAAGATACGCCGCCTAGGTAATAACCAGAAGATGGAGTAACGGTAACGGTAGCAGAACCACCATATGGGACTTGTACGCTTGCAGCGCTTGAAGTAGTGTTAGTGTTGGAAACGTTAATCGTTAAGTTTAGTACGGTTATTTCTGTTGCATAGTATTCAGAGAAATGTGGAACATCAACATAGCCGTATTGGTTCCCTGCTGCTATAGCTACTGTAGTACATTGGAGTTGGAGAGCGTCTAGGTTAGTCTTATTACAAGTCATTTCTTGGGAGCTGTAAGTAGAGACTGGGACTGGGTTTTGTGCTCTAGTGACAGCAGCGTATTGTTCGGCGGTGAGTAGGTAAGCATGAGTCTCATAGTCAGCCATAGTAGTATGGAGTGGAGTAGTGACAGTAATGCTTTCTCCACCAGAGTTAGAGATCATCTCTGGAGAGACTTCGGCCGTATGGCCAGGAGCAGTATCGGCTATAGCGGTATAGACGACGTTGTTAGTGTAGTCTCCTGCATCAGTCTCATAGCCTACTCTAACACCATAGTAGACTGGAATATCGTTAGTGCCTAGATCGTCTGTTTCTGCAATACGGACTGCAGTAGAAGAACTAACTGGAATGGAAGCGAACTTAGCGTTAGTAGCACGAGCACTACTTAATTCTTCATAGGAATTGTCAAAGCCATTAGTAGATACTACTGCAGTAGAGCTATGTGGGATAGCATAGCCCCATGTACCATTGGTGAGGGCGGCAGGAGATTCAAAGGAGCCACTGGAAGCTAGGATAGTCTTTGAAGTGTCGAGTGATTGGATGAGAGCGTTAGAAGTACTGTTCATGCCTAGGTAGAGTCTATAGCCATAAGGAGAGTTAGTGCCTACTGTGACAGTAGAAGAATCTACAGTCATAACGCCATTGAAGAGGGCATTAACGCCTAGGGTGACAGAAGACTCAACCGAAAGAGTGAGGGAGAAGGCAGCACGAGTGATACCAACACTGACGTCGGAAGAAGCGTTAGAGTTACTTGTAGTTACTAGGGAGAAGATGATTACAGGCAAAGAGAATGCTAGCGCAAAAATAGGCAAGATGCTTGAACGTAAAAATGATAGTGACTTAGAAGATGACATCTTCCTAAATACCCCCTGCGACCTAATTTTATGCATATATAATACTCCCAACGTTTATTACTTATTACCATAATAACCTAAGCGGAAGCGGAATGCAAGGGTTGATTTTTCTGAAGTTCATTGTCTAGCTTGTGCTTAACTTAAGGTTAATTTGTGGCTAGTTTTTTGCGAAGGATTTGTTGGGCGGCGGCAGGATTGGCCTTGCCGGCGGATTTTTTCATGACTTGACCGACGAGGAAGCCAATCACCTTCTCGGAGCCAGCCTTGAAATCGGCGACAGCTTGGGCGCAGGCAGGATCGGCGATAACTTCATCGACGATTTTTTCTAGGGCGCCAGTATCATTTTCTTGTAAAACATTTAACTCTTTTGCGATAGCTCTAGTATCTTTCTTTGCCATCTGTGGGTCGAACATCTTCAAGAATACTTCTTTTGCTCCGGTAGAGCTAAGTTCCTGTTTCTCCGTCATCTCGGCGAGAGCATTCAATTGATCGGCGCTAGGCAAGTCATTTAGCATTTCATAGGATTTTTCTTCGGCGAGAAGGACCGATGCAAACCAGTTGGCAATACGTTTTACATCTTTAACTTCGGCTAGCTTTTGCATGAGCGGTGGATAGTCGAGAAGAACTTCTAACGTATCGACTGGCAAAACTTTGGCGAATTTCTCGCGATAATCATTTGGCAAGAGTGGTACTTTTGCAACCTCGCTGGCAATAAATTCTTCAGACAAATGAATCGGCGGAATGTCTGGCTCTGGCATGTAGCGGTAGTCCTTGGCTTCTTCCTTGCTGCGCTGACCGGTAGTTTTGCCGGTAGCATCATTCCAACCAAGAGTTTCCTGGATAACCTTTTCCCCGTTCTCTAGCAATTTCTTCTGGCGAGAGATTTCGTACTCAATAGCACGCTCGACAGAGCGGAAAGAGTTAAGATTCTTTACCTCGGTACGAGTGCCTAACTTGCTAGATCCTTCTGGCGCGATAGAGGTATTAACGTCAAAACGCATGTTGCCATTATATAAGTCGCCATTAGTTACCCCAGCATAGCACATAGTACGCCAGAGCTCCTTACAATAGTCGTGAGCGTCCTTGTCGCTATGAATATCTGGCATAGAAACAATTTCAATTAGCGGGGTATCGACACGATTCAAATCGACAAGGCTGTAAGTATCAAAATGTGTGAGTTTACCAGCGTCGCCTTCTAGATGGGCGTGCTCGATGCGGACTTTGGTGCCGCTTGGCAACTCAATATAACCCTCACCGATAATAGGATGATAAAACTGCGTAATCTGGTAACCTTTTGGTGAATCTGGATAGAAATAGTGCTTCCTGTCGAAGCGAGAAATCGGATTAATTTTGGCATTCATAGCAGTTCCAGCACGAATCGCATAGCGGATAGCTTCGCCATTAAGTCTCGGAAGCATGCCAGGAAGTGCGTAATCGACTGGCGAGACGCAAGAATTTGGCTCTTTACCGCGTGCGTCATTGTCGACTTCGGAAAAAAGCTTGGTCTTAGTCGAAAGCTGGACGTGGCATTCAATGCCGATGGTTGGGATGTATTTCATCTAGATGGCCTCCAAATCTTTAAGTGCTTGTTTAAAACTAGCAAGAGCGCGCTTAGCTTGTAGATATTCTACCTTAAATCCATGCTCATGAGCGATTTGATTGCGAATCTTATGTGCATGCCAGACGGAGTTGACCTGGGTGAAATAGTCACCGGCTTTTTTGAGACGGTCGCCCATGGTCTTGCCTGGAGTGCCCATCTCTAGGAGTGCCTTGTCGAGCAGTTTGTCTGCTTCGATGATTGCTGTAGGATAGGTGGCTGGGTTTTCCTTGATGAGGGAATTTTCAATATGGAGCCAATCTGCTTGATATTCTTCTTTCTCGAAAGAATAGCGTTTTTTGGAAGTGAGAGAAATGGCAACAAAAACCATGATACCGACTAAGACAATCGCAATTAGTAAAAATATAATAGTCGAGTTCATTATTTCTCCTTCTTAGTTTTTGATTCTTTGGTGGTTTTTGCGTTGATTGTTGAATCTTTGGCAGATTCTGGCTCATCGGTAGTTTTTGCCGGATCGGCGATAGTGCCAGCAAATTCTAGAAGTGCCTTGTCGCTACGACGCGGACCAACAATTTGCAGGCCAACTGGCAAGCCATCCTTAGTCTCTCCGGCCGGAATGGCAAGACCCGGCACACCGGCAAGGTTAAGCGGTACGCTCATGACGTCTTCTAGATACATAGAGACTGGGTCGTTTACCTTTTCGCCGAGCTTAAAGGCTGGGCTAGGAGAAACTGGGGTAATAATAAAGTCACATTTAGAAAAAGCATTGTTGTATTCGTTAATGATAAGCGTACGAGCTTTTTGTGCCTTCAGATAATAAGCATCGTAAAATCCGCTAGACAAAACGAAGTTACCAATCATGATACGGCGCTTGTTCTCTGGCATGAAGCCAACGCCACGAGACATGGTGAACACATCATCTAAAGATTTTGCTGCGTCGTTCCTGTAGCCATAGCGGATGCCGTCATGACGGGAAAGATTGGAAGAGATTTCGGCGGGGACGACAATATAATAGACTGCAAGGGCGTATTTAAGGGCGGGCATGGAAAGCTCGACAATCTCGTAGCCGTCCTTCTTTAGCTCGGCTACCTTGTTATCAAAGGCAGTCTTGATGGCCGGGTCGACCTTCGAAAGATCAAAGTCCTTAATAATTCCTATTTTTTTAATTTCTTTATCATTTTTTTCATTATAGTAGTTAGGCAAAGTCGTTAAATCTTTGGGGTCTTGGCCGGAGCAAATCGACATAAGAAGGTCAATATCCTCGGTAGAGCGGGCGAAGAAGCCGATACAGTCGGTCGAGCTCGCCATGGCGACAACGCCGTATCTAGAAATTGTGCCATAGGTAGGCTTAAAGCCATAGACACCATTAAACGAAGCTGGCTGACGAATAGAGCCGCCGGTATCAGTGCCAGTGGCGAATTGGACAATACCCTTTGCCACGGCAACGGCGGAGCCACCAGAAGAGCCGCCGGCAACACGTTCTTTATCGTAAGCATTCAAAGTCGGACCAAAATAAGAGTTTTCCGTCGAGGAACCATGAGCAAAAGAGTCCATGTTAGTACGGCCAATCATAATAGCGCCCTCTTTTTCTAGCTTTTCTACAGTAGTAGAATCTAGTGGAGCGTGAAGAGGTTCAAGAATCTTAGACGAAGCAGTAGTATTTCCCTCTTTGCTAAGGAAATTGTCTTTTAGGGCATAGGGTACGCCAGCGAGACGACCAGCATCTTCGCCACGAGCGATTTTTTCGTCGATTTCGGCGGCTTTTTTCAAAGCATTTTCTTCGTTCAGCGAGACGAAAATGTTGTAATTTTTACAACGTTTGGCCTTCTCTAGCGCTTCTTTAACCATGGAGACAGCGCTAATGTCTTTATTCGCAATCTGCACACTCGCTCCTTTCTTCGTTTTCGGAATCTTTTTCTTCTTCGGCAAGCAATTTTAAATCTTTTTCATCTTCTCTGTCCATACCCTGCTCCTACAAAACCTTTGGAACTTTGATTTGATTGTCTTGTACGCCAATAGCGCCCTGGTATGCTGGGGTAAGACTAAGCAGAGCCTCGCGGTCAGCTTCTTGAGGCAGAATCTCATCCTCGCGCCAGATGTTTTCCATCTCAAAAACTTGATAGGTAGGCTCTACGCCCTCTGTATCTAGTTCGTTTAGCTGAGAAATGTAGCCAATAATGTTTTTTAAATCGACGGCTAGACTATCCTTTTCTTCTTCACTCAAAGAAAAATCGGAAAGTTTTGCCAGGTGGTCGATTTCCTCGCGTGTAATTTCCATCTGTTTTATTATACCACAATTTATGGGGCGCGCGACATGAAAAAGCGACTAAAGATTATGGCGTTTAACATGAAAAAGCGACCGAAATTCGGTCGCTTAAATTTAGGAAAGATTTTCCTGGTTAAAGATACATTCGTAGTTAGCTTCTACTGATGCTGATTCTGCGCTTTGTTCTATGGAAGAATCAGTCCAGCCGAGCGCCAGACCACGGTCGAGTTCATCTAAATCCTCTCTAGTATCTTTGGCTGCTTCGAGAGCATTAGTCTTGACCATAGTAAACTCTTCGTCTGGAACCATTTTCCAATCTTTGCGATAACAATTGTCGGCAACAGACATAGCAGAGGACATTATTTCTTCTAGCCAGATGCGAACATCCTCGCCGGTCGTAATGTCGCCATCACTATTTCTGCCAAGCGGGATATCTCGAAAATATTCAAGAAACTCCGAAAGAGTACTAACGTTTTTTACAAGATCTTTTAAATGCTCGCCGAGGTATCTTCCTCTACTGTCCTTGTGCGTTTCTCCTTCGATGAGAACAATCTGTTCATCGGCAAATTTGACTCCTCTAAGCATTTCACGTCGAATAATAGCACTTAAAATTCGTGGAAAATTCTCCGGATGAGCGGCATAGAGCTTCATGAGCTCCATCACAAGACTGTCGTTAACCATTTTTACACCCCCTTTAAAGGTACAACTATTTTGATAGTAACCTTTCTATTATACCATATCTTTATTAGTTTTTCAAGATACGCTGAGGACTGTTTGGGATTTCGAGTATCGCGTAGTAAAGTGGTGGCGAATAGCTACTTCTTAGATTTGACAGTTTTGCCGGACTTGATATCGTCAATTAAATCGCGCAAGCTAGCGGCACGTTCGAACTCAAGATTGGCCGCAGCAAGTTTCATTTCTGATTCTAGCTGCTTAATCAATTTTGGAATTTCTTCTGGCGGAACTTTACGTAAATCTAGGGCGTTCTTCTGTTCTTTTTCTGGAATAATGGCACGAAGTCCGACAGAAATCTCCTTACTGATTCCTTTTGGCGTAATATGATGTTCTTCGTTATATTTTTGCTGGATTTCACGACGACGATTAGTCTCGGAAATAGCCTTTTCCATACTCTCTGTAATATGATCGGCATACATAATAACCTTGCCTTCGACATGGCGAGCAGCGCGACCAATAGTCTGAATAAGTGCCGATTCGGAACGAAGGAAGCCCTCTTTGTCGGCATCGAGAATAGCAACCAGCGAAACTTCCGGTAAATCTAGGCCCTCGCGAAGAAGGTTAATACCGACGAGTACGTCATAAACTCCGGCGCGAAGGTCGCGCAAAATATCACCACGTTCTAGCGTATCAATGTCGGAGTGGATATAGGCGGTCTTAACGCCGCGCTCTTTAAGATGATCGGACAAATCTTCTGCCATGCGCTTAGTAAGTGTCGTTACTAGGACGCGCTGATTCTTGGCGATACGACGATCGATTTCTTCCATAAGATCATCGATTTGACCATCAGTGCCACGCACTTCGATTTCTGGATCTAATAATCCAGTTGGGCGAATAACCTGCTCGGCAGGCTCGCCAGAATGTTCGAGCTCGTATTCGCCAGGAGTGGCAGAAACATAAACGGCATGGTCTACATGTTTCATGAATTCGTTAAAAGTAAGCGGACGGTTATCGAGCGCGGATGGAAGACGGAAGCCATATTCGACTAGTGTTTCCTTCCTAGCGTGATCGCCATTATACATACCGCGGACCTGAGGCAAGGTCATATGGGATTCATCGACAAGGAGCAAAAAATCTTTCGGGAAGAAATCTAGTAAAGTAGCAGGAGGCTCGCCGGCTTTTCTACCATCTAGATGACGAGAATAATTCTCGATACCCTTAACGAAGCCGGTTTCTTTTAGCATCTCTAAGTCATATTTAGTACGCTGAGAAAGGCGCTGGGCTTCGAGGAATTTGTTATGACGTTCGAAGAAAGCCAGGCGAGCTTCGTATTCCGCTTTAATAGTTTCGAGAGCGCGATCTAGCTGGTCTTTTGGCGTAGCATAATGTGTGTTTGGAAAAATGTGAATGTGGTCGGGTTTTTCGCGGATTTCGGCGGTTAATGGATCGATGATTTTGACATCTTCTAGTTCGTCAAAGCCAAATTCGAAACGATAGGCATACTCACCAGAAGCTGGAAACAGATCGACAGTATCGCCCATGACACGGAAGTTGCCACGCTCGAAAGCCAAGTCGTTTCTATGATACTGCATTGATACTAGGTAGTAAATGAAGTCGGATTGCAAAAGGGCATCGGAACACGATTTTTCGGGGTGCCGGCTGCGCGGCCCGTCGTTACGGGCGGAGCTGGTCGAGACTCTCCACCTTCCATCGATTTTCCAGAGTGGTAGTGACATGGCGGTGTAGTGGGCAGGGGAGCCGATGCCGTAGATACAGGAGACCGAGGCAACAATAATCACATCGTCGCGCGTGAGTAAAGCTTCGGTAGCACCGTGACGGAGACGGTCAATTTCGTCATTAATCGCCGAGTCTTTTTCGATATAAGTATCGGAGCTCGCGATATAAGCTTCTGGCTGATAGTAATCAAAGTATGATACAAAATAATGGACTTCGTTGTCTGGGAAAAATTCACGAAATTCGGAATAGAGCTGCGCAGCAAGAGTTTTGTTATGGGCGAGAATAAGTGTCGGTCGCTGATAGTGCTCGATGATATTTGCCATCGTAAAAGTCTTGCCAGAGCCAGTAACACCAAGTAAAGTCTGCTCACGAATGCCCTTATCTAGGCCATCACAAAGATTTGCGATAGCTTGGGGCTGGTCGCCGGTAGGCTGGTATTTACTGACTAGTTTGAACTTTGGCATAATATATTATTATACCACTTTAACCCTTGCGGATACGAGGCATACTACGGCGCGGATCAAAGTTGTCATACAAGTTCTCGTCGACGCGGGGATGTCCAATCCTGTTCGCAGCGCGAACAATCTCATCGATATCGTCGGTAATCTTGTAGATGTGCGTGTCGGAAAGCTGGATGTATTTCTTCCCCGCAGCTTTGGTGCGGAAGAATCTGTCTAATCCATGCCAATAGGATTTACCAAACAGAAAGAGTGGCATGCGAGGCATTTTGTTTTCCTGCATCAAACAAAGAATCTCGGACAGTTCATCAAAAGTGCCAAATCCGCCTGGGAAATAGACGAAAACTTTGCTGGCCATACAGAGCATGACTTTTCTGGCAAAGAAATAATTAAATTCTAGGACGTCGGTTAAGTATTGATTAGCAAACTGTTCGTGTTCGAGCGTAATATTGAGCCCAACAGAGCGACCGCCATATTCGTAAGCACCACGGTTGGCAGCTTCCATAATACCAGGACCACCACCAGTGGTGATGGCGTGACCGTTTTTGGCGAGAGCAGCGCCAAGGTCACGAGCTTTGTCGTAATATTTGTCGCCTTCGCGTACCCTGGCTGAGCCAAAAACGGTCACGCCCTGGGGGATAGTACGCAGTAAGTTCAAACCTTGAGCGAGGTCGCGGGCGTAACCGGCGGCGCGCTCCAGATCCTCTGGAGCAAGGCTTGCTGCAAAGGCTCTTAGCCGTTTTTCGAAGTCCGCATTGTTTTTGGGATTGGGACTGGGAACGTTTTCTACTTTGTTTGGATTCATTGCTTAACCTCCTGGATTGGCATTTGATGAAGCTTTTCTGAGCCTTTCAGCAAGCCTTTTTTGGCGCTGTATTCCGATACCACTGCGGTAGAGTTGGCAGAAGCAAAAATGAGCGAGTCTTTAAACGAATGTCCGTCAGCAAAATGGGCGAGGAATCCAGCGCCAAAAGCGTCGCCGGCGCCCGTGGTATCTTTGACTGGGACGTCCTCGTAAATGCCAAAGCGGTAAGTTTTCTCACCGTTAGTAGCAATAGCACCCATGTTACCATCGGTAATAATGACAGTTTTAACATAGTTTCCTAAATGAGATACTAATTCTGTCAACACGGTGCCAGGTACGATTTCTGCAGCCTCGGATTTATTAACTAGAAGAACATCAATTAAATCCATCAAGCCAATCATTTTCTTTTTCTCGGCAAGCTCCAACTTTCCAGGATTAAACATTACTTGGCAACCGATTTCCTTCGCTTTTTCAAAGAAGCGGAGCAATGTATCCATGTCGCCACGCAAGGACGTGACATAGAGCCAGTCGGGCTGAATGCGTTCTAAATCTTCTTCGTCTAGGTTGTCAAACTTTGCTGAAGCACCGCGATAAGTCAAGATTGTACGCTCGCCAGATTTGGCATCGAGTAGAATAACGGAGCAGCCCGTACTTCTTCTCGGTGCGTACTCGACGTAGCTATTGTCAACGCCTTCGTCGTCGAGACAAGCCAGTACAGCATCGCCTGCCATATCATGTCCGATATTACCGAGATAGATGCTCTCGTGTCCGTGGCGGGCAAATTCTACGGCAGCATTAGTGCCACCACCGCCAACTTCGTAAAGAATACGGTCAATATCTACCTTGGTACCGATTAAGAGTTCGCCAAAGATAGATTTGCAGTTCTTCTTTTTGGCATCGCAAAACTTAGTTGCAACAAAATCATCATGGTCAATCAGATACAAATCCTGCAAGGCGGAGCCTAGACTTACAATTCTCGCCATTAGACTATTACTCCTCTCTTGTCTAAATCAGCAACTAGTGCTTCGTACATTGCACTAGGATCGGAAGCATTAGTTAGTGCCGAGCCAACGTTAATTACATCTACGCCAGCACGAGAGATAGCGCGAACATTGCGCAAATTAGCGCCACCATCCCAACCGATTTCGGCATTAGGATTGATTTCTTTTACTAATGGGACCTTTTCGGTCTGGAGCATGTCGGCTTCACCGCCTTGTTTGCCAATATCACCGGCAAAAATGAGGACGTGGTCGGCTGCTTCGATGTATTGTTTGGCGCTGCCTGGGAAAGTGTTTTTCATGAGGGCAACACCAGCTTTAATGCCGGCGGATTTTAGTTGTTCAAAAAGTGGCAAAAGATTCTCGCCAGCTTCGGCATGGAAAATCACCAGGGACGGTTTTAGCTGCAAGATCACCGGCATGAACTCGGACGGACGGACTACCATCATATGAAGATCGGCTTGCCAATCTTGTGCCCAGAACACATTGTTTAGCGGAAGTGTAGCGCCTGGTGCAAAAGTGCCATCAGAAACATCAATCTGAATTCTCTTAGTAAACGGCTGGAACGTGGCAATTTGCTTTTTGTATTGCTCGGCGTCGTTCGTTAGAATTGTAGGAACAATCTCTGACATTATATCTCCTCGTCTAATCTATGATTGCGGCGAAGGTGGCGTTCCTCGCCAGAAAACTTAGTAGAAAGAAAAGTTTTTGCGGTATCTATAAGCTGGCTATCGTTAGAAAAGTCCGCAGAGAGACAAAGCACATTAGCGTCGTTATGTTCCCTGCCGAGCTTGGCTAATTCCGGCGTAAAGCCATTAATCGCGCGAATGCCCTTAAAGCGATTCGCCTGGATACAGACGCCATGTCCAGAACCGCAGATAATAATGCCTCTTGCGCCGTCATAAGAATTGACGGCCTTTGCTACGGCAATGGCGGCATCGTTATAATCATCATCGGGATTTTCTTCGAATGGACCGAGGTCGGAAACAGTAAAATCATCATTGAGCGCAGAGACGAGCGCATTTTTTGCCCTAAAACCTCTGTGGTCGCTAGCAATAAAGACCTCGCTCATTGTTCACTCGTTCCTTCCAAAATCTGCCGTTAGCTCGACGAGGCGATTAGAATAGCCCCACTCGTTATCATACCAGGCTACAACCTTAACTAGATTGCCACCGACGACATCAGTAAGTGGCAGGTCAATAATGGCAGAATGAGAATTGCCGCGGAAATCGATAGAAACAAGCTCCTCGTCGGTTACGCCAATAATGCCTTCGTAGAATGGTTCCTTTGCGGCATTCTTAAGAGCTTCATTAATTTCCTCTTTGGTAACGTCTTTTTTAAGGACGGCGGTAATGTCAGAAAGAGAAACTACAGGGGTAGGGACACGGACGGAAAGCCCGTTAAACTTGCCCTCTAGAGATGGAATAGCCTTAGCGGCAGCCTTCGAAGCGCCAGTAGTAGTCGGGACGATGTTCTCGGCGGCGGCGCGAGCTTCGCGGAGATCTTTGGCTGGTGCATCTTGCAAACGTTGTGAGGCGGTATAGGAGTGCACCGTAGTCATCATGGCTTTTTCTATGCCAAAATTATCCTCTAGCACCTTCATGACAGGAGCAATACAGTTAGTCGTGCAAGAGGCGTTGGAGATAATCTTGTCATCTTCTGTCACAACGTCCTCGTTGACGCCAAGCACAACGGTCTTAATGTCATCGCTTTTCCCTGGGGCGGAGATGACAACTTTCTTAGCACCGGCATCAAGGTGTTTCTTAGCATCCTCGGACTTAGTAAAGAGGCCGGTAGATTCAATCACGACATCTACGCCCATGTCGCCCCAAGGCAGAGCGGCTGGGTCCTTCTCGGAAAGAACGCGGATTTTCTTGCCACTTACAATGATGTTTTCTTCGTCAAAAGAAACGTCGTGGCTATAAGTGCCATAGGAAGAATCGTGCTTTAAGAGGTGGGCGAGAGTTTTTGTATCTGTCAAATCGTTAACTGCGACAATTTCCATATCTGGACGCTCAAAAGCAATCTTGAAAGCGTTGCGACCGATTCTGCCAAAACCGTTAATTCCTACTTTTATCATTTTACCTCCTAAAATATACTTACGTTTATTATAGCACAAAGCAAAGGGCGTTGGCAAGGTGAGACGGGCCGACTATTTATGACTCAATTATCGTAAACAGATTTGCAAGCGTGAGCAAGATGATTGTTCTCCCGAGTCGGTTCGGGCGCCGGCTCGCACGGGAGGCTGAGGCCAGGGCGTAGAACCTACTTAGCAAGGCAACGTAGAGCGAACCCGAAGTTCTTACCGCGGCTGACCGCGGGGTTGACGTTCGAACCCAAGTTCAAGCCGTACGCGTTGTAGCTACTCTCTGCTGTACTAGACCAGTAGAGGCCGACGCCACCCTGAGCGAGGGTACTGCTGCCGTTGCGCCAGCCAGACCGGACAAAGCTTGGAGCGCCGTTAATCATTAAGTCGGCAGAATTATACTGCGTATAAAGGTCTTGGAAATCACCTGTCGGGTCCCAGTTCGCATCGTAGCCACTAGTTGGCAATCTCCAACCTTTAGGGCAGATGGAGGATGGAGCATTAGCGCCATCTGTGTCGGTGGAATATGTGCCAGTGCCAGCGGTAGCGGCATACCAGTTGTAATA
>JAZLDZ010000057.1:0-1724 GCA_045615025.1 Candidatus Nanosyncoccus sp.
GGAGTGATTGTGTGAACCGACATTTTGGTTTTTTTATTTTCGCTAAATTAAACGCTCGTTATACTTTCTGCAAAACCTTTACGATGCGCAAGTGTGGACATAAAAAACGCTGACTCCTAGCTATGGGATGTTACTGAAAACATACTAACATTAGTAGTACAAACCAAGGCCATGGTTTGTGCTACTATTTTTTTATAGTAGAAGTGAAGGAAAGTCGACCAGCCTCTGGGATCATTTTAGAATCCGTATTAAAAACCGGCTAACTTCACACCCTTATTTGAATCAGTTTAGTATGTTGGGTCCAAGAGATCGTGTATAAGAAAGTGGAATCAATAAGGCACTGTGGAGGCTTCTATGATTGGCAAAAAGGAGAATTGAGTATGAAACATGTCATTGCGTTAGACGTAAGTAAAGGAAAAAGTACGATGACGATTTATGATGGTTATCGTCAATGTAAATTTGAAGGGGAACTAGAACACACACGAATTGATTTTGAACGATTACATGATCGAATAGAAGCTATTATAAAGCTTGATGGGCAAGCACCAGACATCGTATTTGAGGCAACAGGCGTCTATTCAAAACCTGTCGAAAGGTTTTTCAAAGATTACGGTTATACATACAGCCGGATGAATCCACTTGAAGCGAATTTACAAATGGCAAAGATGCGTCGACATAAAACGGATATCAGTGATGCCCATGAATTAGCCAAAACGCATTTCAAATTGGAACGTGAAATAACTTACATCCAAGACGATTACTATGAACAGATGCGCGCACTCACACGCTATTACGATGAGATAGATGGAGAAATGATTTTACTAAAAAGCCGAATGCATGCGATTTTACAAATGAGCTTTCCAGAATTAGAAACGTTACTGACGCCTAGTTCGGCATTATTTTTAAATGTCGTACAGCTCTATCCTCATCCAGCACTTCTATTAGCTCATTCAAAAACCGTGATTAAAAACCGATTAAAGGCGAATACGCGAAAGAATCTATCTCTTGACCGTGCAGAGAAAAAAGCAATCGAGTTAGTAGAGGCAGCTGAAAATAGTTATCCAGCAATTAAACCAACCGATGTCAGATGTGATCAAATACGTGATTACGCCACTCGAGTAGCAGAATTAAAAGATAAGAAAGAAGGACTCGTCCAACAAATGGTTGAGTTATCAAGAGAAAAAAGAGAGTACATCATTCTACGGTCAATTCCCGGAATCGGCGATTCCACTGCCTGTCGATTAATTGGTGAAATGGGTGATATTCGTCGGTTCAAGAATGCAAAACAGTTAAACGCTTACGTAGGGATTGATATTATGCGTTATCAATCAGGAAATACACAGTATCGTGATCGCATTAATAAACGAGGCAATAAACATTTGAGGAAGACTTTATATTTCATGGTATGCGCCATGCTTATGGCAAAAGGAAAACCGAATCATTTTGTGGATTATTATTATAAATTAAAAACGCAACCTCAGAGAAAGGCTCATAAGGTTGCGATCATCGCTTGCATCAATAAGTTTCTGAAATTGATATTTCAGTTACTGACACATGGTATTCTTTACGATTACGAAGCAGCTACGAACTATTCGTAATCGAATTTATAATTACTATAGCATAATTGGCCTTGCGAAAAAATGAAAAGTCGTCAGGTCTTTTCGTTATGCGAAAATTTAGTTGTAGTTGGGAGGGATATCCCTCCCAACTACAACTAAATTAAA
>JAZLDZ010000058.1:0-18757 GCA_045615025.1 Candidatus Nanosyncoccus sp.
TCTTACCATTTACGCCCATCTTATGCGCTAGGTTTACTAGCTCCATTGGCGCTATATCGCCCTCGGAGAAACGATTCAGTAGGAATTGGATATTCTTGCCAATATCGTTCGTCTCGTCGATTTCTAGCGTGTTATGGTGCTTTTTCTTGCCGTCGTTAGTATATTCGCCGGTCACAATTGGCTTTAGCTTCAGCCCAAGTGGTGCTTGCGATAGCCACCAGCCATAGCTTGCAAGAAGCGCCATATCATCCTTAACGGTCTTCGATTTAATATCGTTGTCCAATTGGTGGACGGATAGTGCGATATTTAGCATAAAGCGGCCGGTCGGCGATTCGTCGATTACTTCTTGCGTAGAGCGTAACGTGACGCCGCATTTGGCTAGAATAAAGCCAATATCGTTGAAGAATGACGTCATGTCGCGAGAAATGCGCGACACGTTATAAACGACTACATGATCTATGCGCCCTTTGCGCTTGGCGATATCTGCCAGCATTTTCTGAAGTTCTGGGCGGTGTGCGGTTTTAGCCGAAATACCAGCGTCGGTATACCAGCCGATTATTTCTATGTCGTTTTGGTTTGCGTATTTTTGTATTGCAATTCTTTGGTTTTCCAAAGAAGCGCCGTAAGTTTGTTCTTCCGTCGAGACGCGAGTGTAGCCGAACGCAACGCGTTTTACTCCATCGTTCATTAACAACATACTATACCACCTTTTCGCCAAAATGGACGATTTTTATGTCAATAAGATCGCTAGCGATACGGTGCATTAGTCCGATAAGATTGGCAAGCTCTAGATCTGATATTTTATCAGAGTTTGCTTTACCGAGCAGTTTGCGCGCCTCTTTGGTGGAGATTATGATCTCGTTCGAACACAGAAAGCTATCTTTATGCTTCTGTGCTTTCTTGTAGGTTCTAGGCATTTGATAGCCTTTCTAATGTACTTATAGCTCAGATAACGAGCGGTGCTTCCCACCGAGTGCGCTCCCCACCGAGCACACTCCCCACCAAGGTTAGAGTTAAAAAAGACACCCATACAGGTGCCGCAATTTAACTAGTTCCAATTATACCCGCTAATGGTTAGTCGGGCAAGCATAAGCATTTTATATTTACTATTGTATAGAGAATAAAATATCCTGCGAGAAACATTTATATTCTCGCAGGATAGAAAGTCGCGTTTCTTAGATGAGTCGTTAATCTTTTGCTAGAACTGCTCTCTCATATTTTTTTCTAAATTGTTCTTCATCTCCTTATATTCTTCTTCAATTTGAAGATATTTATCGATATAGTTATCTACGAAGTTTTGTTGTTTTTCATATGGGATGTAATCTACATAATAGTCTTCCAATGCCTTTGGACTAATTGTAAGTTTTGATGTCCCATCAGCTAAATCAGATACTATTTGACTACGGATAGAATTTAAGTAATATGAATAAAACTTCAGGTTAATCTTATAGCCAGATGTTTCATTCTTCTTTAAGATGTAGCACAAGTTACTGGCTATATATTTTCCGTTAACATAATGCGCTCGCCCCAAGGATCCTGCTGCGCTAACCGCGTAAACAATTGCTTCTTCGTCTCTGTCGTATTCGCTATGTTTTTTCCAATCTTCTGAAGCGGTTATAAAATCATACTCTCCGTAATCATCGGATTGTTCACTTGCCAATGATCCTTTGCATACGAAATCAAACAAATCGGACATTTTTACGGTCTCATAACTGCTATCTTTTCGTTCTTGAAAACCGGCGCAGTTAATAAGTCCGTTTTTATATATTTTTCGTTTAGTACATACGTCCTTGACGTCCTTATAATTCGTTATGCAATCAATGATATCTCTTTCTTTTATCGACCACGTATTGTTTTTATCAACCCTGCCTTTATGTTGTATGGATACAAAACCATCATCTGATAAGTTGTAGAATATTACATCGTCATTCTGATCGTGTGGAGTTTTTGTAAAGCCAAATATAGAGGTATTGACTGTCCTTTTTTGTTCAGAGAATAGGTTAAATGGCATTCTGATGACAAAATCGAGCTTTGCCTTTGCTAATATTTTTTCTGTCATTCCGTTTTGGTTATGTACCAGTGTAGGGGTTGGCATAATAATTATTAGTTTGCCGTTAGTTTCTAGGTAATCAATTGCCTGATTCGTGAATTTAATAGCGTTATTATTTTCGTATGGTGGATTAATTATTATTTTCGATGGCTTTAGACTCTTAATATAATCGAAAAGTTGTTGATCGCTGCTATTAACTATTTTGCCACTATCGTCGTTAAGCAGACTACTTCGATATAATAAGTTTGTCCTGCCATCACCATGCAAGAACATATTAGAGCAGGCTAATGAAAATAGAACGGAATCAATTTCAAAACCAATTAATTGCTTTTCTTTGATTGTGCGGATCTTATCCGGATCGCCACCTACTAGCTCAATCATCGTCTCCATTGCTTCCATAAGGAAGCCGCCGGAACCAGTGCACGTATCTAATACCACATCATCTTTGTTCAACCTTGCCAATTTTATCATAAGCTTCTTAACATGGTCTGGGGTAAGAATAATGTTTTTATTGTCAACTTTTCCAGCTCTTTGTAAGAAAATCTTATACGCTCTTCCTAAGATATCTTGTTTTTCGCCGTTCAGGAACGGCTTAAATATTTTATTTTCTATAAGGTCAATTATTTCAATGTATTCGGCAAGAGGATAATCGACGTTCTTTATGAAGGAAAACTTATCTCTCCAACTATATTCCTTAGATAGGTTGTTAATTTTGCTTTCGAGCTGCTTTGTGATAGCATCCAATATCGCATTATTTAGATTATGAGACTCTAGCACGCCTGCAGAAGTCGAAGCAATTTCGTCTTCAGAAGGCGGCATAATTCTTTTGTATGTATTTCTAAAATTATTATTAGTAAGTGCAATCATCAGACCGGAGAAGAACAAGCTTCTATCGGTATCTCTAATTTTATTCTTATTATTGAATCGATTATTTAAATCTTTTAGCACCAGTATTAAGGCCTCAGTAGAAATACTCTCTCCATATTTACAAATCAGAAATTCCCGGTTAATTGCCTCTAGAGAAAGCAGACAATTTTTTATCTTAAATTCATGCACTTCATCAGAATCAGCAAACTTATACAAATAAGCAACTTCCAGTGATTCTCTTGACTGGCCAGATACGGCAATTCCAATTAAGTCCTTTTGAATTCTATTATTTTGCATATAGAAGGCGGTTTCTTCTTTAGCAAGATCAAAATCATCGGCTTTTGCCTCGACTATTATTGAATAGTCATCCTTTTCTTTGAAAAAATCCGGATATCCTTTATAGTTTGTTCCTTTCTTCGATACAAACCCACAAGAAGACGGGATAGCAGACTTTTCAATAAAAGTATCTGCGCCGTAAAAACTCCTAAATATATTTTCTGTAATAGTTTCGCTTTTACTCATTTATTCTCCTTGTTTGAATTATTTATAAATTTTTCTATATCCGATTTGCGATATCTACGAACCTTTTTTATTCCTATGCGAGTAGATACTAAAACACCGTTCGAATCCCAATTTCTCAAAGTATTTGGATGAACCTTTAGCAGCTTGCTCACTTCACCAATGGTGAGATATCCGTTTGTTTCTATTTCATCACATTTCATAACAATATTATACAAAAAGCATAAGCATTTTACAATGCATGGCACATAAAAAAGCGTGTTTTTCCACAATTTTTTGCCGTTTCGTGTCAAGAAAAAATCCCACCCCTGTTTCTTGCACAATAACTTTCAAAACCCGATTGTGATCAAGTGGATACAATCTATTGACTAATTACCAGAATGTTTTGTTAGAATCGTGGCCATAATGTATGATATCTTCCGGCTCCGCCCAAAGTGAAAGCTTTCCGACTTTCCATTTGCCGATAAAGAACATCTGGACTATTGCGTCGTTTACGTCGCGGTTATTTAGCGCGCGTGGAATGTATGCAAGCGAGAAATGGTACCAAGTGTCGTCTTCGCTGTCTAACCGCGCAAAAACGCGCTTTCCGCGGCCTAAAAGACGCACGTCAAAGCGCTGTGCTAATGTTTCCAGGGAATAGGTCTTTAATTCGTGGATCGCGTCACGAACTGGAGAATCAATAAGCTCCATACGCTCGAACTTGTCATATTCACGCGAATTAAACTTGCCTTTATGTTCGAGCATAAAGCTTTCTAGCTCTCGAGCAGTAACCGGTATTGGTTTACCGGGTTTTGTCTTCCTAAATGTGTGGCGTTTTGCCATAATAACCTCGTTCTAGTTAGAGGTGCGCCTAAGGCGGTATTATACTAAACGATTCTTTAGCTCAGTTCTAAGATTCTCTAGATTACTGGATGTAAGGATAGGAATGAGATTATTTATTTCTTCAATACTTTTATCCCACCACTTAAATTCTTCGAGAAGGTTAATAAGTTCGTCATCAAATCTTTTACGTAATACTTGGCTAGGGTTACCGATAACCACCGTGTATGGCTCTACATCGTCTCTTACAACGCTATTTGCGCCAATAATTGCGCCGTCTCCAATATGAACGCCAGGAAGAATGACTGCGTTTTGGCCTATCCATACATCATTGCCGATAATAGTATCGCCTTTTAGCTCTAGATCTTCAGTAGATGGCGAAGTTTGTTCCCAGCCCTCTAATGTATAAAACGGAAAAGTGGTGGCGGCATTCCTTTGGTGGTTGGCGCCATTCATAATAAACTCTACGCCAGCAGAGATTTGGCAAAACTTACCAATAATGAGTTTGTCGCCTATAAAATCATAATGGTGCGTAACGTGGCTTTCAAAATCTGAATCTGCAATATACGAAAAGTCGCCTACGATAATATTGGGGTTTTTGATCGTCGGCTTAATATAAATCTCTTTATCATAGCCTGCGATTGGGTAGATTGTGTTTGGATCCGGAATCTTTCCATCTTTCATATTAAATAGCCTTTGTTACGTAAATATCTACCTACTATTATACCATTGAGGGTATATTCTTAGGATTGAGTGTCATTAAAAATAGACGAACTTGCCGTCTTCACAGGTAAAACCAATTGCGTTACGTTCTTTTTCTTCTTTAGTCATATGCTTTTGTTCTTCTTCCATCTCCATTAGCGTCAGCATAAGTTCAAGCATATTCTTCTTAGCCTCTTCCGACCATTCTATGTACTCTTTATTTTGGTTTTGTTGTTCTTTTGGATCCATGCGCACTCCTTATTAGTATTGATCCAATTTTATCATTGACATTGTAAGTTCTTAGAAGAACTTTAGCATTGGCAATGTGACTTATCCACCGTCCGGGTTGCTAATGCTTTGGGTTGTATTCATTAGTTCTACTGAGGCCGGGGATATAGTTTGTAGGATATAAAACATTGATAATACCCCTCACTCGGTAGAAGTCCTCTACGAGGATATTCCAATTCGATTGGACAAGGTTCACCACAGGTAATTTGGCCTGTTTTTACGCCTGAAATTAGAGTTTGAAACGGTTCTTTATATCTGTAAAGGACCGTTTTTTGTTGGTCAATTTCGAGGTTCAAGAATATTTTTCGGGCCAAAAGGTCCATTTGAAGCATGTCGGCCGCTCTCATCTGTAAATCCAGGGAATTTAGGGGGTTCAAGAAATTTTCGGCAGTTAGCTTTAATTTACTTGGATCTACGATTTTCTCGTTAATTTCCGTTAGCTCATCGTCCAGTTTTGTCATCTCCAGTTGTCTTGCATCAATTTGCTGTTTGATGCGGTCCTTGGCCGGTTTAGGCGCATCCTTGCCGAGTTCGGTGTATTGCTCGGCAAGTGCGTCTATCTGGCGCTGTTTGTTGTTCTTCTCGGCTTGTACGCTTCGCTTACGAGCTAGAATATCGTCCATCTTCGCGTCGGTGTATGCGCGCATATTCTTTACGAAATCTGCGTAATGCGACTCTGTGAAGTGTAGCTTGGATAACTCTGCGTACATATCCTCTAAAATTACACCAACGCGTATGCCTTTTGGGTTGCGTGGACATCCTTCCCATTGGCAACGGGCATTTAAGTAGTATTTGCCGCGTCGTCCGCGTGAGCGCGACACGATCATGTAGTGTCCGCATTCTTTGCAGACTATCATATGGCGGAACGGCAAGAATAGCTTGCGTTCTTTCTTCAGCGGTTCAAAGTAGGTTATTTCGCGCCTTGAGCGGTCTTTGGTTTGAGCTTGTACTATATTGAATTCTTCCTCTGTTACGACCGGTTTAAAGTCCGGGTAAAGTTGTTTCAAATCAACTGCATGTCCGGCTTGAACCAGCACGCCGTAGTAGAATGGATCGCGGAAAATGGTCGTCATGGCATGGTCGCCAATAACCATTAAGCGCGGATGTTTATTCCTGCGTGATAACTTTGTCATACGCGATACGTTATGCGCGCGTAAATACGCCAGCGCTTCGCTTCTGGTCGCACCAGCAATAATCATCTCCCACGCATGGCGAATGTGAGGGAAGTTCTCGTCTGGTAGATATAGGCCGGTGGCTTCGTCGCGAATATATCCCCATTTCGGCACGCCGGAGGACTTGCCTTGCGCGAAGTTTGAATCGACACCGCGTTGCACGCTTTCTGATAAATGCTCGGAGTACTGCTTAGACATCGCAAACATGATGTTTAGTAGTAACTTACCGCTTGAATCGTTGGTAAATTCTAGGGTTGGAAATTTAAGGTCTTTAATCGTGTCATTATCTACCATATCCACGATTTTGCCGGCCTCTAGTGAGTTACGAGAAAGTCGGTCTGGGTGCCAAGCCAGAATGCCGTCGTATTTGCCTTTCTCGATATCCTTTAGCATCTGCAAGAAGAGCGGACGGTTGCCACTTTTCTTTGCAGACTTTGACTCTTGAATTGGCTCGCCCACCACGAGCAATCCTTTCGCTTTGGCATATTCTTTACATGCCGCGATTTGGTCTGGTAATGATTTAGCTTGCGCCTCGGCGTCCTCGGAAGATTTGCGCACGTACATGACGTAACGCAAAGGCTTCGCGGTAGGCTCTGGCGCCATTCCTACGTAGTCTAGTATCTTCATTGCTAAATTCCAATCTTCTTATTTGTTAGCAACAAATTATACCAACTAAAGAAATTAAAGCTAGTATGTGACGATAATGCCGTCGTTGCACTCGCCCTGGTCTGAGTTTTTCTCGATCGTCTCTTTGTTTGTTTCGATTTGTTCGCAAATACGCAAAACTGAAATAAGGTTTGCCACGCCGTCGTGACTGTCTGATTCTGTGAATTCCGGTTCCACATCAATTCTGTCCTTTCAGAACAGAACATTCTAAACTCCACAACACGAATGTTCGCTCTAATTATTTGATAAATAATTAGGAAAAGCATCCCATGGATTTTTTCCTACAGAAGTCTTAATCGCTTTCTAGGCGACCTTACCTTGTAGTAAATTGAGGTGTTTTTCGTTCGAGCCACTAAACCAACGTTACAGTCGTTGGTCTTCAATATTCGCGCAACCTTTTCGTTACGTTCTATTATATGTCAGCGGTTCAATAACGCAAGCATAAGCAATTTGTACTAGTTGAAGAAAAGTTCGAACCAAGCTAAAATACGACAACCCTGCGAGGATTGCCGCAATTAATGATTATTGTAAAAGGGTGCGTACCTTGTAGTTTCATAAAAGGTCTTCGCAGGGTTTATTGTTCGATATATAAGAATTTGATAGACTGCGTTTTGGTATCTCTTAAGAAACCTATCCAGGAGTGTTTGTCATAGGTTTCCGCATTTTTGATCATCTTCATGATTAATGTTTTTGCATCTATAAAAGAGCTATTGAAATAGCTAATTCCGAAATCGTCAAAGACTCCAGAGAAACCGCAATTATTTGGGCTTAAGACGGTTAGATTATGTTGAGCAATTTTGCCAGATAATTGAATGGCGGCTTCTATTGGCAATGATAATAATTTATTGATTGCTCTTTCTTTCCCGGGTTCATTAGTCCGATAGACTGAATCGAGCAGCTGGGTGAAGCCAGTGGCATCTTTGTATCTAATGCTAAATTGCTTCTCGGTTTTTGGATCGCGGCCCCATTGATTCTCTTTGTAATCCTCGTCGAGTTTTGATATTAGATCGTCCATGAGAAGCATATAATCAGATCTAGCGTCGTGCATGTAATCGGTAAATAAGTACGTTGAAAGTGGCGTAACCTCATTATTGCTGACAATCTTCTTGTATTTTTCTATACGCAGGTTTAGGTAATAGACGAATTCATATGGGTTTGTAAGGTATCTGGTTAATAAGTCGAGATCAAAAATACTAAGCACTATTGGGAGCTTTGTGTCCGGGTGTTTCTGTTGCAAATATTCATTAACCTGCATCGCGCCAGCATAGTAGACACTGCTAGAAATACATAAGATAAAAACTTGGGAAATATTTGGCATTTTGATAAGTTTGTCGTTGGAATCTTTAAAACTAAAACTATTTTGATTTAGCAGCGCATAGGATGATTTCTCGCCTTGATCGTAGGCCTGTTGTGCGACCATATTAAAATCGCGCTTGAAAGATTCAATATTACCAGATAGTGTTTCCGGCATCATTCGTTTATTTTTTGCCTGGACAACAATCGCTACATTACCGAGAATCGCTAGCCCATCTATATCTGTATATCTATTTTTGCCCTTATAGATGTTCACGGTCGCATACACTCTGTCGAAAGATCGTTTTAACATGTCTCCACAAAGCTCTTCTAAGTCTTTACCGATTTTTTTGTTGGCCGTATTTTTATAGCTCTTATCCTCACGCATCCAATGAAGTGGCGAGAGGTAAAATGCGATTGCTAGCATGTCTGGCAACGGCAACCAGTATATCCCGTCTTTTATCTCTATGATTGGATAATATGTGAGAATGTTTTCATCTCCTGGGCGCGAAAAACTATCGAATTGGTCTCCCGGTTTGCAAGAGAAGCTTTTTATTATATTGGTAGCTTCTTCGCGAGAAGGAATAGCTTTTTTACGAAGAAAATCTGATTTTAAATTGGCTACATCGTCAACTGTAAAAAATATATCGTCTACCGAATACCTATCACCGTTTTTAATGTATCTTTCGCGCTTTTTGGATAGAATTTCGCATACGGCAAAATAGAAACAAAGTAATGATTCTAGTTTGAACTTTTTATTCTTAATAATCCATTTTTCGCTACTTTTATATAAACCATTTGATAACATTAATGGTTGATCATTATAGAATCCGGCTTCTTCGTAAAAAGTAGTTTCCACTAACGATTCACTAGTAAAGTATTCGTAGTTTTCTAGATCTATAGCGCGGTCTCTAAAGAATTCCGAATGCAAATCTTTTAATATTTTTCGAAGATGTCTCGTATCTTTCTTACAGGAAGAGCTTAATGGTGCCAGATTATTTGTTAGTGATTCTTTTTTGATGAGTAGCCCAACCAAATAGGCTAGCTCTTTTCTAGATACTGCATCATACTTATTAATATGGGTATGTGCCTGTATAATGTCGGTATTTGTGATTTCGTCTAAAAAAGGTATAGCATCTGGCTTATTGCAAATATATTCTTTGATACTATTTGCTTTTTTGATGAAGGATACGCTATCAAGGCTCATTCAATAATTCTAGCCTGTCCATTCATCAAAAGGGGAAGTAGAAAGTCGCGAATCTCCTTCAATTTTTGATTTTCCATTTCGTTTTGATATTTCAAATCAAGAATAGGGGAGATAGTCTTACTAAACTCATCTAATACATTCTCTGGTGGTACAACTATTTTCATGTCTTCAAGAACGGATATTCTAATGCCACTAAAAACACTACCAGTTGAGCTATGCTCAGCTTTTTTTATGAAGTATTCACTCATGAAAAACATGTACAAATATTCGGATAAGTTTCTATTTTTCGGCCGAATTGAAAAAACTGATTCATTAATATCCCATCCCATGGGATCTTCGCGGATGATAACGCATCTTCCGAGAGGTGCTATGCTGGCGAATAGAATATCGCCTTTGGATATATCTGATCGCCTATGAACTTTAGCTAGTGCTTCTTCGTCAATAGTGTCACATGTCGTAAAGTCTATCGTGCCTTTTGTGGTCAGGTTCTTTACTGTTATATACTTAATGTTGCCGGTATTTAATATAAAATTTTGTCGTGGATTTAGCCCTGTATTTATGTGGCTTATGACGTCTCTTATCCTGTTAACTTTCCAATTATTTGGTATTTCGCGTCCTAAATCGTTACTCCATGTCATCTTTCCACCAGATGATTTATAAGGCGTATGATTCTCGTTTGGAAAATTAAATTGGAGAAACCAATAACTATAGATCGTTTTAGCTAGCTCTTCAAGCTTAGCATTAATCTTGTTATTATTCTCAACCTTATCATCAATGCTTTTTAATACGCCGACTATCTTGTTTTGTTGCTCAATGCTTGGAAGATCTACCTCGAGATCGCCTATATTTTTTAGATTTATATTCTTTTGTACGGATTGAGCATTTGCGTTGATTATTTTGCTCTTATACCAGTTAGTGCTAAATAAGTACTTAATAAAGTACGGGTTTACTTTCGTCCCGTCGAATCTTATTATTCCAATAGCTTGGTTCGTATTGGCTGGCAGTATACTATTGTCAACTACCGCCATTCTCCCAATATTGCCAGCTATGCTTAACAGCAAGTCTCCTTCTCGTAATTGACTTCTTTTCATTTTTCTGTTGCATTCATCGGAAATGAAAGCAACACTGTTAAGGTCGATTGTATTTCGCTCTGTTATTGATTCAATTTTGATGAAATTGATACCTTCGTCTTCAAAACTAAAACCAATCGTAGTTGGAGTAGTCCCTTTCGTAATGAGTTCTGTATAATCAGCGATTTTATGCATATTGTATTTTCTCTAGTGAATCATTGATCTCTTTTTCTAAATTGCTGCCCTTTGTCGATAATGTTCTTAGATCTTCTTTTAAGCCTGAAATTCTTTCATTGAATTGCTCAGCGGTTAATTCTGAAACAGTTATTTTTATCTCAAAATACTGTCCAGCAGACAATGAATAGCCTTTAGTTTTAATATCGTCGTAACCAACTTTTACGCTAAAGCCTTCGATCTCTTCGGTATCTAAGAAAGCGTCAATGATTTTCTTTTCTTCTTCCTTTTTCAGGACAGTGCGTTGATTTTTGCCTTCTTTAATTTTATCTCCAAGCTCTGAAGCATCGACAAGCGTTACTTTGTCGTTTTGGTTTGTTTTGTCAATAAAGATTACAGATACGTTCGTGCCTGTCGTGGCAAAAATGTTGGATGGCATCGAGACTACGCCTTTTAGCCATTTTTTCTCTACTAGACGTTCACGAATGGTTTTTTCGATTCCGCTTTGTGCGGTAATAAAACCGGTCGGCACAACAATTGCAGCCTTACCAGAATCTGCTAGCATCCACATAATATGCTGAATGAATAGTAGGTAGATGGCCATTGACTCTTTTTTCTTGCTTGGAATAGTTGGAATACCGGCGAAGAAGCGGTCATTATATGCTTGGTTGTTTGCTACTTGATCGCGATACTCGGAAAAGTCTACTTTAAATGGTGGATTGCTGACAATGAAGTCAAACTTACCGCGTTTATCTATATGGGCCGGATTTGTAATCGTATTACCCTCTACTACATTTGCAATGGAATGCGTTAGATTGTTCAAGATTAAATTCAAACGCAATAAGTTTGATGACTTTTGCGAAATGTCTTGTGAGTATACAGAACAACGATCTGTGCCAATTTCGTGAGCGATATTCATAAGAAGCGTACCAGAACCTGCACTTGGATCGAGAACTTTTTGGTCGAGTAAATCTTTATTGCCGTTAACTAGGATTTTCGCGATAATGCGCGCAACAGAATGCGGAGTGTAGTATTCTGCATAGTTTCCGCCACCATTAGTATTGTAGTCCTTGATTAGGTATTCGAAGATGGTAGAGAAGAAGTCAAAGCCATGACCAAAGGCTTCGACGAAATCGAAGCGGTTTTCCGACAAACGATTAATTACGGCGCGTGCTGCATCGTCACGTTTATCCTCATCAGTGATTGCATTAAATAGGTTTGCATCGAAAAGAAGGACATTCTTATTACTGGCCGTGTGAACTGAGAATGTACCGGAGTTCTGGACAGCGATATCGTTTAGCGTTTCGTTGAAATTCTTATAGAAATCATCAACATTCTGCTGGGCGTAGAGATACGAGATTAACTGAGTCGGTTTTAGTTTAGCAGTGTCGCCGCCGAGCTTTGCCATCAATATTTCATACTCGTCCTCGGTCTTTTTGAATAGTGTGTCTTGAAAATTATCGGCGGTTTTTAGGTCTGGTTCTACTTCGCAAACATCGTGGATGAATTTATCATTTAGGAATTTATAAAGAAAGCTCTGGGAGATAATTTTATATTCGCTCGGATCCCCGGATAACTCGTAGGAATTGCAAATACCCTTAAGACCATCAATGAGGTCTTTAATCTTTTGTTCGAGTTCTATATCTCGCATTAGTTTTCTTCTCCTTTATATTCTTTATAATATTCGTCGGCTAGCATTTCACCTGCACGTTTTAGAGCGGTGAAAGTGCTAATTCTGGTCGCGCCAGACGTGAATGTTTCTGCTAGAGCTTTGAGTATTTGGTCGCTAAAATATGTACTGTTTTCTATAATTGCTGAGTTCTTCTTTACTTGGTCGTCGATTAGGCCTTTTACGTAGCTAATCGTTGAATAAGCGGACGCGTCATCAATGCCGAATTCGGTATTGTTGACAATTCGTTTATGCACCCTTGCTGCCTTAACGTCGCCATGGTACTTGTCTCGGAGTAGGTTGTTTTTGCGATTTAGCTCTACCATGGTGTCATAAATGCGCTTTAAGGCCACGTTAATCTCGTTCTGTTGCTCGACAGTCATCGAAGCGTGTTCTATTTGCTCTTTTTCGAGAAGGCGCCTAAATTCGTCGTACAGCGTCGTCCAGGCCGGATCGTCATGATCGAAGTTATCGATAAGTCCGTAACGGATCTTGCGCGTTAACTCTTCGCCTTCATCGGCGGCGAGTCGTAACTCTTCTTCGCCGACTTTCTTAAAATCAAATACAACGTCTTCAATAGCTAGATTTAGAAGCCTTCTGGCATCTTCATGGTTGTCTAGTGCTTCTGTTGCGTTCATGAGATTAATCTTGTCGCTAACAATATTGAAGGCGGTCGCTATAAACTTTGGATCTAATTTATCCGCTATTTCGTCGTATCCGAATAAGCGAATAAGATTGATAACTTCCTTAGCGTCGCTAAGTGTGCGGCGGAGGTCTACGAGTGTTTTCTTGTCGGTAATATTCGTAATTTGAGTAGCGAAGTTCTCGCGATTTTCTGTGTCATATGTGAAGAGCGTAGCTTTAATGTTCTGGATCTTCTTTTCGATCTCTTCTTTGCTGACGAATAACGAGCCAAAGATATTATCCTCGTCGCCTTCATCGACTGAACCTTTATATTCTTCTTTTAATTCGTGGAGATATGCCTGATTCGTAATATCGAATTCGCGCGAAATATCTGCGAAATCTACGACATATCCAACGCGGTAGTCTCTATAAGGACGATTAACGCGCGTTAAGGTTTGGAGAAGATTGTGGGCTTTAATAACGCGTCCTAAATAAAGTTTTTTAAGTCTTGGACAGTCAAAACCTGTTAGTAGCATATTGAACACGATAAGAAAATCAATCTTGCCAGCTTTAAAATCGTCTACTAAGTCTTGGCGCGATTCTTTGTCTCCTTCCTGGCTTGTAATCATGGCGCAAGTGTATCTATCGCCATATTTCTCTTGGAAAAGATTGTAGAGAACTTTAGCTTGGTTGAGGCTTAAGTCGTCGCCCTTATCAATTGCGGTGTTTGCTACAATCATACCGCCAATCGTTTTATCGTCGTTTGCTACGCGCGTAGTTTCAAGATCTCTAACGATATAATCAAGCATTGGCTCGGCAAAGTTTGGATGCGCATATATTAAGCGCTTATCTAAGTCGCCAACTTGGATTGATATGTCCGTATATGCGCGATTGAGGATTTCGCGGTATTTTGCCTCAATCTCTTCGCGAACTAGGCGTAATGTAAAGCCGTCGCGAATAGACTCGTTGTAATAATATTTGTGGATGTAGTCGCCGAAAATCTGACGAGTTGTTGCACGGTCGTTTGGCTTTGAGCTTGGATTATCTGGATCGCCATCGTAAGTAATAATCGGCGTGCCTGTTAAAGCAATCTTAACGGAATCCTTGTCCGCATTATATAGGCTTGCTAGGAATGAGCCTTTAGGATTATATGAACGATGCGCCTCATCAAGGAAGAAAACGCGTTGAGTGTTTAGATCGTAGCCACTTTCATTTAATACGCGAGTATCGTCGCTGAACTTTTGGATATTAACGACGCAGATTTCGAGCTGGCCGCTCTTTGTGACGCTTGAGCTAGCAAATTCTTTAACTAATTCATCTCGACTATTTACGGTGCGTACTTTTAGGCCACGTTTTTCAAACTCTTGTTGAGCCTGTTTTGCTAAGTCGATACGATCTACGATAAAGTAGAATTTCGGAACGGCACCTTTTTTGTAGTAATAATCTGCAAGAATACGAGTGGAGAAGTACGCGAGAGCCGTCTTGCCGGATCCTTGCGTATGCCAAATAACACCGCGTCTTTCGCCTTTATTTAGCCTATCTTCGATAGCTTTAGCGGCGAAGTATTGCGGATAACGCATGACATGCTTCTGAATCTCAACTTCGCCAGTTGATTCGTTTACTTGGCGAACATAGGCTAGGCCGTATTTAAGGAAGAAACTGAAACGCGGTTTTGAAAGAAGGCTCGAAATAATTCTGTTTGTTGGAGAATCAGGATTAAGATTTGTCTTATATTCCGGACTAGTCTTAATTGTTTCGTGGTTATTATCTTTCAGAATAAAGGTCTCTGCTAGCTCGTCGACGTCCTTAATCTCATCTACGAATTCGGACTTTCTTTGCTCGCGGAAGTGATTAAACTTAGCTGAAGCGTTTTTTGATGTCGTTGCGTAGAATGCGCCCTCTAGCTTATTGCGATCGGAATCGTTGTATTCCATATTGTTTGAAAAAATGAGCAGCTGGAACTCATTAATAAAGCGCTTGAATTTTGGATTCTTAAAGCGCATATTCATGCGGTCGCGTTCAGCCTTAATGCCCATGTGGTTATTAGGCTTCTTCACTTCAATAAAAGCTAGCGGCATGCCGTTTACTAGAATTGTAATATCGGGACGAAACTCGTCTTCGCCGTTCTTGAAAGCAAGCTCGGTGACACAGTGCAGCTGATTATTATCGAAATTATCAAGATCTAGAAGTTTAATATCGTCTTTGCCTTTAATGAGATCTTTATAGAATTCTTCGCCCAAATCATCGTTTTCTAGATCGAGCCGAATTTTCTCTAGCAAATCGTCTATATTGATGTTTTCTTTGTCTGGATTGAGCGTATGAATCGCTTCAGTGAAGATATCGCGGCAAATATTTGTTTCTGGAATAAGGTTTTGTTTGAATGAGTCCGGTTTCTGTGAGAGATACTTATAGCCCAGCCTTGTTAAATGCACGAGGGCTGGTAATTTTACACGTGTGTCTTCATTGAAATCACTAGACATATTTTATCTTTCTTTGCCGCAATTAGTTGATAAATATTCTAACTATATTATAACATAGAAACACCTTAAAACGGCCGCCTGGACGACCGTTTCTATCTTAAGATTTCCACAGGGAAGTTATTGTTTTTCGACTACATTAGCAATTGCATCAAAGCAGAGATTCTGAATCTCTTTGTTCCATTTGATGCGGTCATATTTTGGCGGAGTGGTGCCGTTTCCGTCCGCGATGATTCGTTCAAGTAGCTCTTTTAGCTTATCGTCCGGTACAGCTTTTGATACTTCGGCCATCCAGAATATTAGTTCGCCGCAAACAATACTCTTATTGAAAGATTTGTCTTTATCTACTGAAGGGCAGTATTCCTCGATAAGATGCCAATATTGCGTAGGTTCGGCTTTTGTATAATCTACGGTTAAGCCGCGTTTCTTTGCTAGATCTATGTATCCGCCACCAGTTTGCTGATAGCCAGCTTTAATAAGTCGCTCTGTTAGTGGGCAAGGCGTATCCTTTTTATTTTTAAAGAATTCTTCGACTTGGCGGATATTCATGGAACCATTATATCGCATTATTAAGCCATAGTTTTCCACAAGTTTCAATAGTCCTAAAATGACAAAACTCATCAGACGTCCACTACCGTTCAAGTGGATAGGGGAGTATTGCTTTATTTTGGTTTTATTGTGCAATTTGGCTATAATTCACCGATTGTGTTCAATCGGCGCTACCCCTGTAGGCACCGCTTGTGTACAAGCGGTTGAGCAGTACTTTTATTCTTGGTTTATTGTGTAATTTGGCTATAATTCACCGATTGTGTCCACCCTTATGATTGACCGATTGTAAATAATCGGTGCCACCCCTGTAAGCACCGCTTGTAAACAAGCGGTTAAGCAGTACTTTTTTCATAAAAAATATCCACTTGCAAACAAGTGGAGTCACCCCTGTTAGGCCTAAATCTATTTTGCCGTCAATAAATAGCTCTTTTTTATGAGTTCGAATATAGCATTATCTTCCAAAGAATCGTCTAGAATAATCGTGATCCAGTTGTATTTGTTCATATGATAAGCCGGGAAGATGTGTTCGTTTGATTCGGCGAAATCTAACGCTTGACCTTTATCGAACTTCAGGTTGATGATTTCTATTTCTTTATCTTCCTCGATTCCTAGACTCTTACTTTTAATTGCGCCAATTAACGCAAACCATTTACGGTTATCTCCGTGACGAAAAATAGCGCAGACTGGATATCGATCTGGCCATAAGAATTCTAGCTCGGCACCATACTCAGCCTTTATGTGCTCTATAATTCTGTTAGTTTGAGCGTTATTATACATATAATTCCTTAGTTACTATTATACCAATGACATTGTAGGAATAAGTTATTCCTTTACATTGGTTCAATGTTCATTTCCTTGTGATTCCTGATCAGAACGTAACATCTACTAAAACAGGGTAATCCTTCTTTGGTATAACCTTTGTCTTAGGGTTATATTCAGGATGCAAGGCTAGCCAATCAACTACGCAATAGAGGCGGCGCGTCATCTCGTCTGCTGCATCAATAAGTTCTCTGCAACGTTCACCAACAGGGGAACCTGTGGAAAACTCAGGTTCGAAGATGAAATTAAATGGTGATTTATATCTGTAAATCACCCTTTTTTGTGCATCAATTTCAAGGTCCGAAACCATATTTCTGACCAAAATGTCCTTTTCGACGAGATCTCCTTTTTCTAACCTGTTAATTAGCGAATTTAGCGAGTTCGAAAACTTTTCGATGGTCATGCGTAATTTTTCAGGATTCTTAATTTTGGCTTCAATTTGCTTGATTCTTTCGTCGATATTTACAACATCATTTTGCAAATCCGCCATGTCCTTTTTGAGCTTGTCTTTGACGGCTTTTGGCGACTCTTTGTCCAGCTCCGCGTACTTTTCCGCGAGGTCGTCAATCTTTCTTTGTTTCTGTGTTTTCTGGCCGAGTAGCTCGTGTTTCTCGACGGTAAACTCTTGCATCTTCTTGTCGGCATATTCGCTCATGGCGTTTACATATTCGGTAAAGTCGTATTTCTGGCTGATACGGCCGAATTCCTCGTAGAGTTGGTCCATGATGACATGCATACGTATATTGTTCTTTGGGCGCGTGCAGGCCTTATTGTGGCAACGGAAGTTGAGGTAATACGTGCCAGAGTGTCCGCGGTTCCTGGCCGGGATTAGATAGTGGCCACATACCGAGCATTTGATGAGATGGCGGAACGGTAAGAAGTATTTACCATGCGTAGCTTTCTGGTTCTCATAACAGGAAGATTGAATCGAGCCGCGGTCTTTTCTAAACATTTTCTGAACTTGGTCGAATTCTTCTTCGGTTACCATTGGCTTGAAGTTTGGCGTTACTACACGTAAGTCCACATAGTTGCGGCCTTGTTCCAAAATGCCGTAGTAGAACGGATCATGGAAGATACGGTTTGCGGTACTTTCGCAGACGCCGTAGCTTCTGACATGTTTGTTTCGGCGTGATAATTTCGTAGAGCGTTCCACATTGTTCATCTTCCAGTAGCGGTAGACTTCCATTTGTGACGCGCCGTTCAGAATCATTTGCCAGCCTTTTTGGATCATCTTGAAGTTCTTGTCTGGCTTATAATAACCGGATACGTCGTCTCTAATATAGCCCCACTTCGGCATACCGCCGGACTTACCTTGTTCGAGGTTAGAATCGACACCGCGTTGCACACTTTCTGACAAGTGCTCTGAGTATTGCTTTGAAAGCGCAAAGAGCATGTTTAGCGTCAGCTTGCCGCTAGAATCGTTATGGAATTCAAAAGTCGGGAAACGCAAGTCTTTAATGACGCCGTTATCGACCATATCGACCACCATTCCGGCTTCGAGTGAATTACGTGAAAGACGGTCTGGGTGCCAGGCGAGGATGGCGTCGTATTTACCTTTCTCGATATCTTTTAGCATCTGCGAGAAAAGCGGACGGTTGCCGGATTTCTTCGCGGACTTAGATTCTTGGATCGGCTCGCCCACCACGAGCAAACCCTTCGCTCTGGCATATTCTTTGCATGCCGCGATTTGGTCTGGTAATGATTTAGCTTGCGCCTCGGCGTCTTCGGAAGATTTACGCACGTACATGACGTAACGTAAAGGCTTCGCGGTAGGCTCTGGCGCCATTCCTAC
>JAZLDZ010000059.1:0-7142 GCA_045615025.1 Candidatus Nanosyncoccus sp.
GAGATATTTGGTACTAATTTTCTTGGCCTGTTCTTTGACGTCGGTGGCGAGAGCTTTGGAAAAGCGTTCGATTTCTGTTTTGTCGCCATTGTCGTAAGCGGCGATAAGACGAGAGTAGTTTTCAACTGGGAATTTAGAGTCAATTGGAAGATAAATCGTAGAATCTTCGTCTTTTCCTGGCATTTTAATAGCGAATTCGACGCGGTCGGCACTGCCCTTTTTAGTGGCGATATTTTCTTCATATTGTGAATTGTTTAAAATATCTGCAATGATTGAGCCGAGCTGGACTTCGCCATAAATTCCACGAGTTTTGACGCCTTCCATGACTTTTTTGAGATCGCCTACGCCGGTAGCTAGATTTTTCATTTCGCCGAGACCTTGATAAACTTGAGTGAGCTGTCCGGAAATAGTTTTGAAGCTTTCGTTGAAGCGCTTTTCGACGCTTGCTTTCAACTTTTCATCGACAGTTTCGCGCATTTCTTCGAGTTTTTTGGTGTTTTCATCTTGGAGAGATTTGACGCGAACATCGACAGTCTTTTGAATGGTTTGGAGATTGTCGGAAAGTTCTTTTCTGGATGCGGCAAGACCAGTCGTAATTTCTTTACGGTTTTCGCGGAACTCATTTGAAATTTTTGGAGTGAGTTTGTCAAGTTCTGATTCAATACGAATGAGACGTTCGTCGAGTTCACGAGGCATTTCGATTTTTTGAGAATTTTTTGACTTAACTAAAAGTGCAATAAGTAGTACTAGATTTAATGCACCTAAAATAACTATAACTATTTCCATAGCATGATTATAGCACAAGAATTAATTCCTATATAGCTAGAGGATTAACTAATGACAATAGTAGATGATATCACAATTTAGTGCGGTTTTCGAGGGCGGCAGAGAGCGTGATTTGGTCGGCATATGATAAGTCTACGCCTAGAGGCAGACCACGAGCAAGGCGCGTGATTTTTAAGTCTGGATACTTTTCCGATAATAATTTTTGTAGTAAAAGGGCTGTTGACTCCCCTTCGACGGATGGATTAGTGGCAATAATCACTTCGGCTACTGTATCTTTTTCTATGCGATCAACTAGTTCTTTAATATGGAGTTTGTCTGGAGTAATGCCATCAATTGGTGAAACGGCTCCGCCGAGAACATGATAGGTTCCCTTGTAGCCGTGTGTTTGCTCGATAGCATAAATATCGAGCGGTTCCTCTACGACGAGAACTGTACTCTTGTCTCGAGTCGGGTCGGAATAGAGAGGAGAAAGCTCTTCGTCTGCGTCAATTAATGCAAAAGTAACGGGGCAAGATTTTACTCTTTTGTGCAGCTCATGAAGGGAGTCGGCGATATTCTCGCTGATTTTGGGGCTACTTCTAAATAGATAGTATGCGTATCGCTCAGCAGAACGCGGACCCACTCCAGGGAGTGTGCCAAGTGCTTCAATAACTTGTTGTAATGCTCCGGGGAGCATATTATAAACCTAGATTGCCAAGTGCGCCCATTAGAGGCTTCATTTTGTCGGTAGCGATTTCTTGTGCTTTGGCGTAGCCATCGCGGAAACAGTTTTCAATCCAGCGCTCAAGTTCGTGAATGTCGTCTAAATCCACTTTTTCTGGATCGATAGTAACTTTCTTAACTTTTAATTCTCCGTTGATTTGTACAACAACGGCGCCATCGCCGGCTTCAACTTCTACTATTTCATTCTTTAATTCTTTCTGTGCTTTTCTAAGCTGATTTAGCATTTTCATCTGGTCTAAGGTCTGACCCATGACAATTACTCCTGATTATCTTCGTATAGATATATTCTATCAGAATTTGTTGATTTTGACGAGGTGATAATGCGAGAGAGGTCATATGGTAGGGCTGCTGGCCAGAGACCAAGGGTAGCAATATGTTTAATATCTGCTTTGTCTTGAGTTGAAGGCGTGTTACTAGTCACCTTATAATCGCCTTTTTCTTCGAGGATTTTATAAAAGTCGTAATTGATTGTGCCAGCTGGAATTAGTATGGTGGTATCACGCTGAACTTCTTTGTAAATTAAGGTAAGGTCGTCTTGGTATTGATTGGCGACAATAGGATTATAGCTATAACCAAAGACATAGTGCAATAAACTGGTAATAATCATAATGCCAAGGAAGGTAGAGATGGGAATGAGTCCAAAGATGCGAGCGTATGGGTTTTCTGGGAAGAGACCGTACCATTTTTCTAGAACATAGCGAATGCCGTGTGCGGTAAGAATCGCAAATGGCAGGATAATGAGGACGGCAGAATCTGGATTAAAACCAGAAATGATTGCGGTAAAGACGATGAACATAGAGGCGATAGAATTTCTGGAGGCGAAGAACCCTTTAGTGGTAGAAATAAGCCCAGTAATAGCAAGGATGAGCGATGCCATGCCAATCATTGGAGCAAGAAAGACGGAATCAATATTACCACTCCAAGAGAAGAACACGAGGAAGGCATTTTTAATATTATTAAAGAATGTAGCCCAAGAAAAATCTGACATGAAGCAGAGTTCGGTTAAGGTGGATGGATATTTAATTACTTCTATACTCATAAGAACGATAACGGTGATGACGGCGATTGTAGCGATAATGAAAGGGATTTTCGGCAAGGATTTTATCATGAAGCGAAGATGTGGATGGACGAGGGCGTAAATGACAGAAAAGATGGCAAAATAAATCATGTACGGCGTAAAGAGTGAGCCAAGCAAAAAGAATGCAAAGAAGAAGGCATAGATTGCTTTGGTGAGTTTTTTGCCGTTAATTCTGGAGCCGAGCCAGAGTAGTAATGTTGGCCAGAAAACTAACATAATAAGTGGCGTACCGTTGCCAGCGAGAAAGAGAAACGGCGCAGATAAAACAGTAAGCACGGAGGCGATAATTGCAACGTTGTTTTTAAACCAACGGTTCAAGAGTAAGATTAAGAGCACGCCAAGCAACAAACCTATGATAATGCTCGGCAGTTTAATTGCATAAGCATTGAGTCCAAATGTAGCAATCGACATTTTTTGAAGGAAATGATATGGAAGGTCGACGATGTTGCCGTGCATAATAGTTTCCATGCTGAGATTATGCGAGGTGACAGAAGATTGCATTTCTGCTTCAGATAGACCTGCTGGGGAAAGCATCGGAATTAGGAAAACTAATGCGCAAAGTAGAAAAAATAAAATAACATAGCCTATTCCAAAGCGATGCTTATATAAAAAAAGTTTAGAAATTGTGATTTTCTTCACATAACCAGTATACACTTAATCATGGGTTTTATCAAGCGACATGAAGCGACTGTGTTTATTATCGAAGTAGAGTTCAATTTTGCCAACTTCACCGTGGCGATGCTTCTGGATGAGGAGTTCGGTAATATTGGTCGGTTCGTAGCCGTCTTCATTCATATGGTAATAATCTGGACGGTGAAGCATCATCACGAGGTCCGCATCTTGCTCGATAGAGCCGGACTCCCTGAGGTCGGAAAGGACTGGACGTGGGTCGTCGCGACCTGTAACACTACGAGAAAGCTGGGCGAGTGCCATGACTGGGACTTCTAGCTCGCGTGCAAGTTGTTTAAGTCCGCGGGAGATTTCTGTGACCTCTTGGACACGGTTGCCGGCATAGCGGTCGGAGCCGTTGATAAGCTGTAAGTAGTCAATTACGATGAGCCCTAGATTGTGATCATGCGCGGCGCGACGAGCTTTGTTACGAAGCTCTAGGACGGTCATATTGCTAGCGTCGTCGATATAGAGAGGGATTTCACCCATTTCACCTAGAGTATCGCCGATTGCCTCAAAATCTTCGCCGGAAATGTTACCAGTGCGGAGCTTCCAGTTATCGATACCGGAACCTTCGGAGATCATGCGATCGACGATTTCATTTTTTGCCATCTCCATAGAGAAGAAAAGGACGCCACATTTATTAATTGTAGCGACGTTGGTTGCGATATTTTGTGCAAAGGTGGTTTTACCCATGGCAGGGCGAGCACCGAGAATGATTAGATCGCCCTTTTGCAAACCGGCGGTTTTCTTGTCAAGGTCGCGAAAGCCGGTTTTTAGCCCACGCAAAGCTCCTTTGTTCTGATATAAATTCTCAATGCGGTCGTAGGCTTCAACCAAAAGATCGGAGAGTGCAGAGTACTCAGTTTTAATATTGGTGTCAGTAACGGAAAAAAGCTTTTTTTCCGCATCGCCTAACAGGTCGCCGACGCTACTATTGCCATTATAGGCCTCTTCAATGATTTCGGTACTAGCACCAATTAAACGACGGCGAGTAGAGCATTCTTTAACGGAATCGGCATATGCTGCAGAGTGTGCTGCGGTTGGGACAAAATTGGTCAGTTCGGTAAGATATTTGGCTCCACCGATGTTTTTGAGCTCCTTGTTTTTTCTAAGTTCTGAGGTTAAAGTAATTAAGTCAATTGGACGATGAGTATTATAGAGCATAGTCATTGCAGCAAAAATTTTGCTGTGTGCTTCGTCGTAAAAATCTTTTGCTGTGACACGTTCTAGAATATCTGGAAAGGCGGCATCAGACAACAAAATAGCGCCGAGGAGTGATTTCTCAGCATTAATATCCTGGGGCGGGACGTGCGCACCGCTTTGTTCTGCTCTAGAATGGGCTTCCATCTATCTTGACCTCCGATACACTACCCATTATATCAGAAATTTTACTAAACTCTTTGGAGTTTGCGGCAAGTTCGGTAGCATCACCAATCTCAAGCGAAATACCTTCTGGCAGGAATTTTTGCAGCACTTTAAGATTATTGGGAGAATTTAGAATGCTTTTATGAATTTTACGTTCGGCGATAATCTGAAGTGCGTTATTTTTGAACTCGTGACGACATTTTTTAAGAGTAGAGGCTATGCCGAGGTTGATTTTTTCGATGTTTTCTAGGTAGGTTTCCCATTTAAATTCGCTTGTTTGAGCTGGTGAAGGTTGTGTATCTGCAGAATTTTGTGGTTTTGAGGTAATTACTTGCGGGTCTGAGGCTGTTTTTTGCGGTTTTTCGGGGGTTTTATCTGGAGATGGGGCAGGAGCAGAGGTTGAAGCTGTAGGTGCTTTAGGGATGATGATAGATGGTCCAGAGGTGCTTTTTTGCGTAGTTTCGCTATTTTCTAGGAAGGCAAGTAGGATTTTTGCCTCAGCAAAAGGAGCTTTGACCTCTGGAAGTTTAGATAACAGAGTGAGCAGAGATGGCTTAGGATTTTCGATAATCTTTGCAATTAGGTTTTCGGCTAGGATTTCTGGCTTGATGCCGGAATTTAAGATAGATTTAAGCATGCTGACTACGGTGCTGCTGTCTTTATTCTCATAGGCTTCTAATAATGATTTGCAATTTTCTTCCTCTGGTAAACCTAGTGCGGATTCGATCATTTCTCTGGTGATTTCAGATTTCTCATCTGGCATTAGGGCAGATATTTGATCAAGTAAAGAGATAGAGTCGCGGAAGCTACCACCACCGCGTGTTACAATTATTTCTAATGCGTCATCTGCGATGGCGATTTTTTCTTTTTTTGCGATGGATTTAAGGTGTTTTAACATTATGTCTGGAGATGCGAGCTGAAAATTGTAAACTTGGGCGCGGGAAGTGATGGTGATTGGGACTTTATAGGCATCGGTAGTTGCCATAATGAAAATAATGTGTTTTGGTGGCTCTTCTAAGGTTTTTAGCAGAGCGTTAAAAGCGGATTTGGAGAGCATATGGACTTCGTCGATAATATACACCTTGTATTTGCCCGTGGATGGGGCAATGGCGGCTTTTTCTCGTAGTTCCCTAATGTTGTCGACGCCAGTATTAGAGGCGGCATCTATTTCAATAATATCGGTATAGCTATCCTCGATTTCGTATGGAAAATGATTGACTTCATGGGCAAAAATACGCGCTACAGAGGTTTTGCCGCAGCCGCGTGGCCCAGTAAAAAGATAAGAATGGGAAAAATTGCCAGATTTGAGGGCGGCAGATAAAGGCTTCGTCACCTGTTCTTCGCCGATGACATCAGAAATCTTAGTAGGTCGATATTTTCTATACAGAGCCTTCATACCGACATTATATCATGCGGCTATCAAAAAGAGAGTATTTAGCAATAATTAGATAGCGGCTTCGACGGCTGCCCAGGTAGCGTTTTCGTTGTTAGCTGGGATGATAACGGCGACCTGTGAGCCTTCTTGGAGTCTGAAATAAGTGACGGAAGCATATAATACTTCGTATTCTTTGCCGGAAACCTCGACGAAGTATTTATCATCGTGGTGAGTAAGCGTACCAATGACGGTTTTTCTCTCGACGGGACCAATTTGCTTATAGAGGAATTTGCCTTCTGGAGTGATGGTCAACTTCATGATGTCGCCTTCGACAAGTTTTGACTTAGAAGCATAGTTGGCTGGAACAGGATAGTTCTTCCCTTCTTGGTCGATCATGATTTGGCCGTCAAAGACGCCTTCAATGACTTTGCCATCTGGGTCGGAAACGACTACGTCGCGCGGTGCAGTAATAGCTTCTCCATCTCCAAGCACGGAAATAAGCAGCTCTTTTGCAGCTGCAAGATTAGTCTCGGCCTCTTGGATAAGGCTGCGTAATCTTTTTATTTGTTTTTCTGGTAATTCAGACATAACCTCGCTCACGTCTGTTAAATATAGTATTGATATTATATTATACCAGCGGCGCGGCAATGTCAACAATTTTCTTCAATAGTTTTCCACCAATTTTACAGATAGGACGTAAAAAATGTTGTAAATTTGACTATGAGCCTCTGAGAAGCCTATTTAGAAAGCTTAAGCCATATTGACTTTTTCTTCTCTCTGTGCTATAATGAAACATGTGGGTGGCGTTCTTTTATAGGAGGTGCTAATATGGTACAGGTTGCTTTAAATATTGAAGATAAGCTTGAGCTATTGTCCAAAGCTGCACAGGCAAGGGAGTCTTCTGAGCTTACTCACGAAGAGCTAATAGGCTTGTCAAAGCTTTTGGACATGGACGAGCTTTTTCGAAATTTTCCAGAGAGGGAGCTAAGACAATATAAAAATCCGTACTCTGGACAGCCGATTCAAGGTGTTATGATTAACCGTGCAATGTCGGGTGAAGTTTCTTCTTTTAGCTTTATCCCGCATCATGAGGCTAGTCGTTCTCAGATTTATGAAGGTTTGATTTTTTCATTAATTAATCCT
>JAZLDZ010000060.1:0-6477 GCA_045615025.1 Candidatus Nanosyncoccus sp.
GGTTATAATTATAGTCTAAGCGGAAGCGGAATGCAAGGGCTAGTTTTCCACAGACTAGACGCCAAAAAGAGCCGCGGGTGCGGCTCTTTTGAATGATTAGGCGACGAGGTTTAGGAGCTTGGCTTTTTTGACGAAAATGACTTTCTTTACACCGTTTTTTGTAAAGTTCTGAACATTAGAGTCGGCAAGGGCAAGTTTTTCGATCTTATCCTGATCTTCTAGGTCTTCAACATCTACCTGGAGCTTGGCGCGAAGCTTGCCATTCACTTGGACGACTACTTCTACGGTATCAGCAACAAGATATTTCTCGTCCCAAACTGGCCAGACATCGTCACTATCTAGTTTTTCCAACATTTCACAGGCAAGGTGTGGAGCGAAAGGTTTCAATAACTTGGCAAGAGCAATTAGGTCTTCTTTTTCTGCGCCAACTTTGTAAAGCTCGTTGACATATTCCATCATGGCGGAGACGGCAGTGTTGAAATTGTGGCGGTGGATGTCGTCGGTAACTTTTTTAATTACCTTGTTTCTAATACATAAGAGAGCCTTATCTTCCGTTCCTCGAGCAACGCTTCGGCCTCGGCCCGTCGTTACGGGCGAGTCCGTCGCAGACGCTCCCGTTGTCGCTAGATTGCCCTCGGAATCGAAAGCTAAGGCTCGCTTTTCGTCGAAGCAAAGATTCCAACAGCGATTGAGGAAGCGGTAGACGCCACCGACAGATTTTGGATCCCAAGCGGCATCCATATCGTATGGTCCGATGAACATTTCGTAAGTCCTAAGCGTATCGGCACCGTAACCCTGGTCAATCACATCAAGTGGATCGATAACGTTACCCTTGGACTTGCTCATTTTCTTGCCGTCTGGAGCGTTGATATAGCCATTATAAAGCAGTGTTTTGACAGGTTCGCGGAATGGAAGAAGCCCTTGGTCGGCAAAGAATTTGCACCAGAAACGAATGTAGAGCAGGTGAGCTACGGCGTGGTCGGCACCAACATAGACATCGGTAGGCGCCCAATACTTAATAGCTTTTTGATCCCATGCTGCCTTCTCATCGTGCGGCGAAACATAGCGCCAGAGGTACCAAGACGAACAAGCGTAACCATCAAGCGTATCAGTCTCACGAGTAAGAGTTTTCTTAATCTTTTTTCCGGTCTTTTTATCCTCTACTTCCATTTCAAAGGTGAGCCAATCGGTGGCTTTTGCAAGTGCAGAACGCCCAGTATTGTCTGGTTTATAATCCTCCACCTCTGGGATAATTACCGGAAGCTGGTCCTCTGGAATCGGGTATTCGTTGCCATCCTTGTCATAGGCAATAGGAATTGGGCAACCCCAATAGCGTTGACGAGAAATTAGCCAATCGCGCATCTTATACGTCACTTTTTGTTTGCCAATTCCCTGCTTTTTTAGCCAGGCGACGACCATTTCGCGAGCGTCTTCTGTTCTAGTGCCGTTAAAATGACCAGAGTTAATCAGCTCGCCTTCGCCGTGATAGCACTCGTCATCGTCAGTAGAGCTTTCTGGTTTCTCGATTACTTGTTTTACTGGTAAGTCAAACTTCTTAGCAAATTCAAAATCGCGTTCATCGTGGGCTGGTACCGCCATAATTGCGCCTTCGCCATAACCCATCAAGACATAATCAGATACCCAGATAGGGATTTTCTCGCCAGTGCCAGGATTAATGGCATAGGAGCCAGTAAAGACGCCGGTTTTTTCTTTGTTCTCTTGGCGTTCGATTTCGGATTTCTTTAGAGTTTCGGTGCGGTACTGATCAACTTTCTCACGAGTGGCGTCAGTGACAAGCTTAGAAACTAGTGGATGCTCTGGGGCAAGAACTAGGAAAGTGGCGCCAAAAATAGTATCGGGACGAGTAGTGAACACGCGAACAAAACGTTTCTCTTGTGCGTCTGCATCTACCTCAAAATCGATTTCTGCGCCTTCGCTGCGACCGATCCAGTTTCTCTGCATGGTTTTAATCTTATCTGGCCAGTCAAGCTGGTCGATATCAGCTAGAAGTTCATCGGCATAATCAGTAATCTTGAAGAACCATTGTTTCATTTTCTTCTTTTCTACCTCTGTGCCGCAGCGCCAGCAATGGCCGTTTTCTACCTGTTCGTTAGCGAGCACAGTCTGGTCGACTGGACACCACCACTGGTATGATTCTTTACGATAGGCGAGGCCTTTCTTATATAGCTGTAGGAAGCACCACTGAGTCCAGCGGTAATATTCGGGATCGGAAGTATTAATTTCGCGTGACCAATCAATGGCATAACCAAGACGCTTTAATTGTTTTCTGAAATTATTGATGTTAGTTTCTGTGGCGGACTGTGGTGAGATACCAGTCTTGATGGCATAGTTCTCTGCCGGCAAGCCAAAGGTGTCATAGCCAAAAGGACGAAGGACATTCATCTGTTGCTGCGTATAGAACCGCGTAAGGACGTCGACAATAGTGAAATTGCGCACGTGTCCAACATGAAGCCCGGCGCCGGACGGATACGGAAACATCTCGGCAAGGAAAACTTTTGGCGTTTTTGGATTTTTGGGTAGGTCTTTGCCCTCGGGAGCGGCGCGAAAAGTCTGCTCCTTTTCCCAAATTTGTTGCCATTTCTTCTCAATTTCCTTTGGATTATATCTGTCCATAATGTCCTTTTGTCTAGATTTTTAACCCTGTTATTATACCATAACTTGACTTTTCCATCAAAGTGTAGTATAATATAAAGATAGGGGTGCGTTCTTTAGAAAGGAGAGGTGTTATGTTTACTGCAATGACTCATGTACCTGAATATAGTATTCGGGTAAAATTATCTCAGATAATAAAATACCTTTTACGAGAGAAAAGGTCAGATGTGAGGTCAGTTTTAATCTTGAATCATTTTAATGAACTTGAATATCTAAGAGTGGTGGGATTTGATAGTCAGGCTAGAAAAAATCATAAGATTACATTTATGCCAAACGAAGCAACGAAATTTGATAAACATGGAGACCTGCTAATCATCAATAACATCAATGCTATACTTGATGCGCTCGATGAGTTGAGGCGGGTTCGAAAGATATTTTTCAGAATAGCTTTCATAATATTTCCGATTCTTGTTGTGCTAATAGCCTTACTGATGAAACGGCCATTCATGCTAATGATTCTGTTGTTTCTAGTGCCAGCTTTTGGAATATTTGGCACATTCTATACCGTTACGCTGGAAAAAGTCGCCGAATGTTACCATATCGACGGCGAGCTTCGACAAGTTGAAAAACTCATTGATAGAAAACATGAGAACCCGGAAAGATACGATTTGTCGAAGTATTTACTGTAGCCCATGCACTCCTTTCAATCGATGCCCCGCACTGCTTTACGTAGGATTAGCCAGCCTATAAGTGCGGGGATTTTCTTTTTTAAAACGCGGTTTTTAGAGCAAAGAGTGCGATACCTGCTGCTACCGAAACGTTAAAGGATTCTTTCACGCCGACCATAGGAATTTCGATAAACAAATCAATGTATTCGTAAAGAGATTTATCAATGCCGTATACTTCTTCGCCGAGAATTAAGACGGCTTTATTTTTTAGCCTAGAAAGGAGGGTTGGCGAACCTAGGGTGAATTTACGACCGTCGTCGATGCGATTTTCTAGCCCAATAATCTGGTAGCCGTCCTCTTTGAAGCGTGTTAGGACTTTCTTGGGGTCGTCCGCCCAAGAAATAGGTAGGTATTTTTCGGCACCGAGAGAAGTTTTTTCGATTTGGTGCGTGATTTTGTCGGCGATGTGCGGCAAGCAATTTGGGTCCAGTGGACTAGGCGTATATCCAGAACAAATCACCTGATCTACGCCGAGACCTTCTGCAGTCCGAAGAATAGCACCCACGTTGTAAGTTGAACGGATATTGTGTAATAACAATATGATTTCCATTTAATTATATTTTAACAACGATGTTCAGTTTGTGCAAGCTCAAGCGATTTTAACGCATTCTTCGCCCAGGAGTTCAGAAAGAGGCTTGGTAAGCTCCTCGGTAGCATCAACTTTAAACGGCATACGCAGAGGTTTTTTGCCGGACTCATCCTCTAGGACGAGGATAATTTCCTGGAAGCCAGGATGAAGGTCGCAATTTTGTTTGATTTTGGACAATAGTTCGGTATTATTAGGGTCTTTTACTAGACAAAAGAGGCGCTTTTTACGATTGTCTTCGACTGGTTTTGCCGGGATAACAGGTTGCTGCATAGCAGATGTGGCAGATTCTGGGGCATAATTGCCGCTAGAATGCCCCCTGTTCGTACCAGAAGAGCGCTTTGAGACGTTTTCGGCAGAAACCTTAGTATAACGGCGGGGTCTACCGCTAGCCACCGGTGCGGGCATTCTGGCGCCGGTAGCGACGTAATTATCTAAGACTTCATCGGATACTACTTCTATGGCTTCGGCCAGTACCTTCACCTCTGGAGTAACATTGCCGTTTTTATCTTTTGCATTGACTTTTCCGGTGCATTTAATGACATTATCCTGGACGATTTTGCCGCCATATTGCTCAAAAACAGATGGGAAAACTATGATTTCTTGTTCAGAGGTTTTGTTCTCAATCTTGACAAATGCCATCTTTGTGTTGGATTTAGTAATAATAGTGCGAACGCCGGTGATAATACCGCCAATGGTGACGGTCTTTTCGTCGTTTTCGGCGCAGACTACAGAGAAAGGATGGGTCTGTTCCTCAAAGTAAGTGTCGTATTTATCTAAAGGATGCGCCGAGAGATATAGTCCCATTAAGTCGCGTTCCCAGAGAAGCTGCTCTTTTTCGGATGTCTTGACTGGAGCAGGCTTAATCTCTGGTTCTGGAATGACACCTGCTGCGCCGAATGCGCCGAAGAGGTCGGTCTGTCCTGCGGCAACGTCTTTTTGACATTTGGCACCGTAGGCTTGAATAGCCTCGAGGTTGAAAAGCAAATCAGAGCGGTCGTTAAAGCTATCAAAAGCACCAGTTTTAATCGCGGCTTCCCAGGAACGCTTGTTGAACTTCGTGGAATTGACGCGCTTGGCGAAGTCACAGACAGACTTAAATGGACCACCACGCTCACGTTCTGGAATCACGATTTCTTCTACTAGAGATTTGCCCATACTCTTGATACCAGAGAGGCCGAAACGAATAGTTTTCTTGCCCTTAACAATACCAAAATCACCGTAAGATTCGTTGATATCTGGACCTAGGACTTTGAGGCCCATGTGCTTACATTCGCTCATCTCGATAGCGAGGCGGTCTGTCCAGCGCATATCAGAGGTCATGAGCGCCGCCATGAAAGCATCCGGATAATGTGCTTTGAGATATGCCGTCCAGTAAGCAATCAAGGCATAACAGGCGGCGTGAGACTTGTTGAAACAGTAGTTCGCAAAGTCTAGCAGTTGCGACCAAAAGGTTTCGGCAATTTCTTCGGTAGCACCGCCAATTTCCACGGCGCCTTTAATAAACTCTGGTTTGACCTTTTTCATGAGATCGACTTTTTTCTTACCTACGGCTTTGCGCAAGGTATCTGCTTGACCGCCAGTAAAGCCGCACCATTCGCGGGAAATCTGCATGAACTGCTCCTGGTAAATCATGATGCCATAGGTGGATTTAAGCGCGTTTTCTAGCCCAGGATGGAGATACGTAATCGGTTCCTGCCCGTGTTTTCTTCTAATAAAGGAGTCGATAAACTGCATCGGGCCAGGGCGATAGAGCGCCACCATAGCGATAATGTCCTCGAAATGGTCGGCTTTTAGGTCCTTCAAATAGCGTTTCATGCCGGCAGATTCTAGCTGGAATACACCAGTAGTTTCGGCACGTTGCAAAAGTTCATAAGTCGGCTTATCGTCGAGTGGGAGCTGGTACATATCAACATCGTCACCATAAACTTTTCTAATCATTCTAAGGGCATTATTAATCACAGAAAGATTAGAAAGGCCGAGGAAGTCCATCTTGAGAAGCCCGAGTTCCTCGACTTGGGTCATTGGGAATTGGGCGGCAAGAACATCCTCGCCAGAAGCGCCTTTCTTTTTTGCGACTTCGAGGGGGAGGAATTTAACTAGATCGTCTGGAGCGATAATCACGCCGCAGGCGTGAACGCCGTGGGAACGAATAGTTCCCTCCAGCTTGCTGGCGTAGTCGATGACTTCCTTTGCCGTAGGGTTGGTTTCATACTCGTGCTTTAAATCCGGCGCCGTCTTAATTGCGTCCAGCAAGCGGACGTGATGTCCCATGACTGGGTCGGGAACCAATTTGGCAATTCTATCAGATTCGGCATAGGGTACCTCGAGGACTCTGGCGACATCACGTACGGCGTTCTTCGCCATCATCTTGCCAAAGGTAACGATATTGGAAACACGACCGCGTCCGTATTTTTCGGTACAATATTGAATTACCTCGTCGCGACGAGTATCCTGGATATCGGTATCGATATCTGGCATAGAAATACGATCTGGATTTAAGAAGCGCTCAAAGAGTAAGTCGTATTTGAGTGGATCAAGCTCGGTGAT
>JAZLDZ010000061.1:0-15825 GCA_045615025.1 Candidatus Nanosyncoccus sp.
AGTATGATCAGTGATGGTAACTCTTCTAGCTACATCAAGCTTTTACCTAACAGCTCCAAGCATGGTAGCGATGATAACGGTTTCAAATCTACTATCGTCGTCTATACCAACAACGCTACTGGCTACCATCTAGGTATTAACGGAACCGGCACTTCTGGTGCTCTCGGTGATCTTGCCCAATCTGGCTCTGGTGCTCCTACGATTGCTGCTACTGGCATTGTCAAAGCTGGCACAGCTGGTTGGGGCTATGCAGTTGATACTGCAGTCACAACTGATGCAGAGGGATCCACTCCTAACTATGCTGTAGCTGCAAACACCTCAATTAAGAACTCTAACACCAAGACACTTGCTGGTGAGACAACCAAAGTTTACTACGGTGTTTCTACTGCTGCCGATCAGGACACTGGTGTCTACAAAGCTACTGTCACCTATACTGCTACGACTAACTAATTTAGCCTAAGCGAAAAGCCCCTCCGGGGGCTTTTTTGATGTCAAAAAAATAAGTAAGCACTACCACCTTGGCGCGAAACTTGGCGCAAAATTTCCCGAATTTTCTATCTTGCCATCCTGCCCCCGCCCGTGTATAATTAATCACATAACAAGGAGGTTAATGGCTAAAAAATTCAAACTAGTTCTTGCTGCTGTTCTCGCGGCCGTAACATTCGGAGCATATACAATTATCTGTAATGATATTGCCCACGCTGAAGGAACAACTCAGAACGCAATCCACTTACAGGTTTCCCCGACCAAACAGAAATTATCACTTACTCCGGGTTCGTCCTATGTTGGCACCTTTAAGGTCCACAATGCTGGCGCGGCACCGTTCCACTATAGTGTTTCCGCTACCCCATATAGCGTCACTAACGAGAACTATAGCCCAGATTACTCCGGACTAACTAACTATACCCAAATCGCCGAGTGGGTCACCTTTGACAAATCTACCGAGACCGGACTTCTCCAGCCAGGCGAAATCGCCGAAGTTGCCTACACCGTCAACGTCCCGAAGGATGCTCCAGCCGGTGGTCAGTACGCTGCCTTAATGGCTCAGACCGAGGACGGCAACGAAGAAAACGCCACCGTTGCCGTTATTCACCGCGTCGGTATGATTCTTTACGCCGCCGTCCCAGGCGAAACTCACGAAACTGGTGAAATCATCAAAAACAACGTTAATACCTTCTACTTTAACCCACCACTTACCGTCTCCTCTCTCGTTAAGAACACTGGTAACGTTGAGCAGACCGCTAAATACACCGTTAAGATTTACCCTCTCTTCTCCAACGAAGCCGTCTTCTCTAACGAAGAAAAACCAGACAAAGAAAAGTCACTCGACGTCATCCCAGAAACATCCCGCTTTAACTCCATCACTTGGGAAGGTGCTCCACAGATTGGTATCTTCTCCGTCGAGCAGACTATCGAATTTGCCGGACAGACCTCTACCAACAAGAAACTAGTCCTCATCTGCCCACTCTGGCTCCTCTTTGTCATCTTCGCATTACTCTTCTTTATCATCTTCTGGCTATTCTCCCGCATTAGGAATCGCAAACGCGAAAAATCTCGTGAAGGCTCTTCTAATAGATCCGAAACTAAAGAAGAAAAGGAGGATTAATGAAAAAAACTTTTCTCGCTCTCGTCTTGGCATTGGGGATTAGCCTTGTAGGAGTAGCGCCATCTGCCTTCGCCGAAGGCGAAACAAACAAATCTACCGGCACCTTTGACACTACGCCAGAGCTCTCGGTTTCTCCGGCTACTGCTAGCGTCTCCTTAAAACCTGGTGCTTCCGTAGATTACACCCTAGTCGTTACTAACGACAAGAATGAAGACTTAAAAATCACTGCCTATGTCGCTCCATATTCTATCCAGAACGAAGAATACGATGTCGACTTCGAGAAGGAAACTAACCGTACGCAGCTTTCTCGCTGGGTCAAATTCGTCAACGAAGACGGTTCCGTCGTTGACACTTATAAATCAACTATCCCAGCCAACGGCAAAAGCTATGTCAACTATCGCGTCACTATCCCAGAGGACATCCCAGCCGGTGGTCAATACGCCGCTATCTTTATCCAGACTGGTGTCGAAGCGAAGCCTCTAGAAACTAGCGGCCTCCAAGCTGTCTCCCGTGTCGGCGTTATTCTCTATGGTCGCGGCATTGGCGAAACCGACGAACGCGCCGAAATTTCCGAAGTTAACGTCCCGACACTCCTACTAAACGGCCCTATCGAAGTTTCAGCTCTAGTTGCTAACCAAGGTAACACTGACATCGAAGTTGAATACAGTTTCACCGTTACCTCTATCGTTGGTAACGAACTTTATCATAACGAAGGCAAGGATCCAATCCTTCCAGATGCTTCCCGCCGCCTTAGACAGCAATGGGAAAATACGCAGCCTATGGGCATTTTCCGCATCAACTATCGCGTCTCTACATTAGACGAAGTTCGCGAAGTTAGCAAACTAGTTATCATTTTACCGGTTTACATGATAGTGCTTGCGTTTTTCATATTGACATTATTAGTCATTTGGATTATAATCCTAATTAGGAAGCGTAGAGAGCGCAAATCCAGGCTAGTCGTCTAGCGAGAGACGCCGCCCCTGGAGGCGCACTGCGAGAACTCTCTTACGAAGCCAAAACAAAAATAATAAATAAAAAGAGAGTGTAGAGTATGAAAATAGCAAGAAAGCATGCGCTCGGCTTGGGCTGTTTGGCAATCGTAGGTGCCATTACAGCTTTTGCTTTCACCCTCCCTACTGGGGCCGTATCTGTTGGCGGATCGGTAGAGGTACTAGTGGAAGTATATTCAAGTGATTCCGAGACTATAATTAACAAACCTCAGGATACGGACATCTATAGCGATCCTATAATCACCTTTTCTGAGACACATAGCCACGCCAAAAGCGTTAGGTACTATCTAAAAAAGCTAAAAGCTGACGGCTCGATAGAATCAACCACAGAAATCGTCGAACAGAGAATTGATGGTATCAATGTTAATGGTACAAGCACCTTTACTCTTGATATGAACGATTATGGTGGCACCGGTGTTTACATCTTTGAGTCGGTTTTAGTCGGCGATGATAGCACTACGCACACCAGCCACGTCCAGTTTACTTATGCTGCAATCCAGGCAGAAGAGCCAGTAGTTTCCCCAACCGGCGCGACGGTCAAATACCGTGTTGACTATACCCCAGGCGTAAAATCCCTTACCTATCAGCTCTTTGACTCAAAAAACAATCCCGTCTCCGAGCCGATGACGATTAACACTAACAATCCTGCCGCTGGTGGCTACATGGATATCGAAATCGATGTCACTAACCTCGACATGGATTCTGGTAAGTACCAAATTCTCACCATCGGTCATAGCGAAGAAAACGGCAAAGGCCAAACTATCGGTTCCGACCTAGTAAGCTTCGACTATACTTCGCCAGATTCGCCGAATGTTCCTGATACCGGTTCATTATTGTCGGCACTTAACATCTCCCGCGCTGACTACCTAATTACTGGTATCATCGGTTTTACCGCGATTAGTATTGCTGCACTCTTCGTCGTCTTGAAGAGCAAGCAGAACCACTAATCCTAAAATCCCAAGTGTTTGTTTTTGGCTAAATCTTGTGAGTGGGCGCATCTGCGAGGGCGCCCACTTTTATGCTTCGCTTTTCATGCTTTCCAAACCAGAAAAGTTGTGCTATAATAAAACAGTCGTTATGGGCGGATAGCTCAGTTGGCTAGAGCGTCTCTTTGACGTAGAGAAGGTCGGGGATTCGAATTCCTCTTCGCCCACCATAACAATAAAAGACCCAGCAGGGCCCTTTTTTATTAGCTCTTTTCTTTTCCCCTCCATTCCGTCCAATATGCTATAATAACCATAAGGAGAAATAATGAATCAAATTCAAAAGAAAGTAAATACATTCATCAATTCATCAATTCTAATTTCGCTCGCCTTCTTTGTTCTAGGTGTAGTGTTCCTTGCTATGCCGAGCTTATCGCTTGACATTATTCGTTGGATTATCGCTATTGGCTCGCTCGTCATTGGTTCGCTCCTAATTGCTGCTGATCTTGGTCGTAGCCGCTCTATGCCGCTCTTTTCTACTACTCTTGCTGGCGTCATTTTACTTGTCATCGGACTAATCTTCATTCGCCATCAACACGTCATGGATATCTTCCCGATTATCCTCGGCGCCATTTTCATTATTAATGCTTTTTCTTCGAGCAAGCTCACCATGGCACTCCGTGGCACACCAGCCGGCAGATACGCTACTATTACGACTATTCTTGCCGTCATCTGTGGCATACTCTTGATCGCCAACCCATGGGAAGGTAACATTTCTATGATGATCTTTGCCGGTATTATGATGATCATCTATTCACTTTCGACTTTTGCCGACATGGTTGTCTTGAAGAAGAACGTTAAGAATCTTACCAAAGAACTAAAGAATTTCTTTAAGAGTACAGAAGCAAAATAAACTCACCCTTCCCAAAATATGGTACTTGTGATATAATAAACAAGTACCAAATTTGGGTCGGTAGCTCAGCAGGTTAGAGCACGGGCCTTTTAAGCCCGGTGTCGAGGGTTCGAGTCCCTCCCGACTCACCAATCCATAACTATCAAAAAAGACCCCGCAGGGTCTCTTTTTATTTGCCGTAAACTCCTATTGCGCCACATTTTCTTCCTCTTTAAAATTGCTTATGCTATAATATAAGTATGAGCACTAAGAAGACTAGAACTACCAAAAAACCAACAACCAAAAAACCAACCACAAAAAGGTCAACCGTAAGAACCACTAGAGTTACTAGGCGTGGCAAAAAATGCGCCGCTCCAAACAAGCCGATTAGCTTACTATTGCTGATTGTCTTAGGCGTTGCCGGACTCATCGTCGCAAGTTTCTTGATGATTTATACGATTGTTGGTAACCGCACATCCGATGCACACCGTTTTGCCGCCGAATATTCCAATGTTTCAAAAGACAATCCATTCGTCTATCGCACCGGAGATGAAATCGTAAACATTCTAGAAAAAGGCACCGGTGTAGTCTTTCTTGGCTTCCCATCTTGCCCATGGTGCCAATCTTATGCTGGCTATCTTTCCGAAGTTGCAAAAGACAAAGGCCTAGACAAAATCTATTATTACAACATCGAAAAAGATCGTGCAGACAATACTGAGCTTTACCAAAAACTCGTCTCTATCTTGTCTTCTTATCTTCAGTATAACGACGAAGGTCAGCACCGTATCTATGTTCCAAACGTCACCTTTGTCATTGACGGCAATATTATTGGCAATGACCTCGAATCATCTAAATACACCGCTGGCGAATCTGACCCAGCAAACTACTGGACCGAAGCACGTATCGCCGATCTTAAATCCCGCCTTGGTAGCCTCATTCAGCAAATCATAGATGCCGAAGGTTGCAAAGATTCCTGCAATAAGTAGGCATTGACTTTATAGTAGGATATTACATAATAAATAGCTTGACGCACAGAGCCAAGCTATTTTCCTCTGGACTTATTCATAAAAATATGATAGAATAACCAAGTTATGCATAAAGACAGAATCAGAAATGTTGCGATTATTGCGCACGTTGACCACGGTAAGACTACCCTTGTAGACGGGCTCCTTAAACAGTCCCATACTTTCCGTGACAACCAAGCAGAAATGTCCCAGACTCTAATCATGGACTCCATGGACCAGGAACATGAACGCGGTATTACTATTACCGCCAAACAGACCGCTGTCTTTTATGACTACCAGAATCCCGAGCATCCCGAGCTTGCTGGCAATTACAAAATAAACATTATTGATACCCCGGGCCACGCCGATTTCTCTGGTGAGGTCGAACGCACGCTTAATATGGCGGACGGCGTTCTTCTAATCGTTGATGCTCAAGAAGGTCCTATGCCACAGACCAAATTCGTTCTCCAAAAAGCCCTTGGTCTCCATCTTAAGCCCGTTGTAATCATTAACAAAATCGACAAACCAGCCAGCAGAATCGAAGAGGTCAAGGATGAGATTTCCGATTTATTCCTCGAGCTTGCTACTGACGAGTCTCAGCTAAACTACCCGATTTATTACACTATCGCTCGCGACGGCAAAGCAGGTAAGACTACCGACCTCGATGATGATTTACACGTAATTTTTGAAAGTATCATCAACGATATTCCAGCTCCAAAGACCGACGATAACGAAGGCGCTGGTGCCCAACTCCTCGTTGCCGCTCTCGCTGCAGACAACTATCTTGGCAAATATGCCATCGGCAAAATTTTCCGCGGCCGCCTCAAAAAGGGCCAAACTATAAAAGTATTGCAAAATGCTGGTAGCAGCTCCGCACACATCGATCGTATTTTTACCTATCGTGGTCTCGGAAAAGAGGAAGTCGAAGAAGCTATCGCCGGCGATATTGTCGCATTAACTGGCATTCCCGAAGCAAGCATCGGCGATACTATTGCTACCGGCGACAATCCAGAGGCTCTACCTACCATCGAACTCGAGCCGCCAACACTTAGTATTTATATTGGCCCAAATACCTCTCCGTTGAAGGGTAAAGAAGGCGAGTTCACGACTTCCCGTCAAATTGCCGAACGCTTACAAAAAGAGCTAGAAACTAACATTGCTCTTAAAATCCAACCAGATGGTCTCGGCTACAAAGTATCTGGTCGTGGCGAGCTCCATCTTTCTGTCTTAATAGAAACTATGCGCCGCGAGGGTTACGAACTCGAAGCTGGTCGTCCAGAAGTAGTTTATAAAGAAGAAAACGGTCAGAAACTCGAGCCGGTCGAGGATCTAACCATCGAGGTTGATTCCGAATTTGTCGGCGCCGTCTCCCAGGAAATGGGCGTTCGCCGTGCCGAACTTAAGACACAGGAACTAACCAGTACTGGTAGCACTCGCTTTACTTACGAGATTACTACCGCTGCGCTCATCGGCTTGCGCAATAGCCTCTTGACCGCAACCAAAGGCACAGTGATTATGTCCAGCATTCCAAACGGTTACAAACCAGTCGACAGTAAATACAAACCCGAGCGAAACGGTGCGCTTATTTCCTTCGAATCTGGCGTTTCTACTGCCTATGCACTTGATGCAGCGCAGGCTCGCGGCACGCTCTATATTCCGCCACAAGTCCCAGTCTATCAGGGTATGATTGTTGGCCTCTCTAACAAAAAAGACGATCTTGATATTAATATTTGTAAAGAAAAGCAGCTCACCAACATGCGTACTCACGCTTCCGACGGTGCTATCCAGCTCACTCCATATACACAATTGTCACTTGAGCAATGTCTAGATTTTCTTCTAGATGATGAACTCCTAGAAGTTACGCCAAAATCACTGCGCTTACGCAAGCGTCAACTCGACCCAATCAAGCGCAAACGCGAAAATCGTACAGAAAACTAGTGCAAAAGCATAATTTATGTTATAATTGACATGCCAGGGCAACCTGAGTACTTTTTCATGAGGGGTGATATGTATGAAAAAACTATCATTTTTGATAATCCTATCTATATTACTCACTTTTATGCCCGCGAGCACTGTTCATGCTGATGGAGAATGGGTCCCAAATTGGACTGGTCAAACTTTGCCAGACAAGTATTACTACAATGGGGAATGGTATACAAAACCACCATCAAAGCCTGGTGTAACCTACAAGTACAACGGCCAGGTCTATGTCTCTGGTGGCGGCACTGCGCCAGCTCAACCAGCTCAGCCAACCCAACCAGCTCAACCGACCCAGCCAACCTATTGGCAGCCGGCTCAGACAGTCTGTCAGCAGCCAACACAGCCGCAGACTGTTAGGCCTTATTGGTATGACAATGCTTGGCATACCAACATGCCATCGGAAGGTTCAAAGAGCTATTGGTATAACGGTGCCTGGTATACTACGCCAGCTTCGTGGTCTCCAGCTCCAGCGCCAGCTCCGACCCAAAGGCCGTCAGCTCAAGTTGACAACATGGCCAATACCAAGTCTCAAGAGTTAGTAAATTACGCCATTTCAAATGGTGTAGCAGGAAGCTACGAGGATTCAACCGATTCCTCGACGGTGGCTCAAAAACACATTTCTTTCTCTGGACTACATGGCAGCTTTGATATGACTCTGACGACTCATATTGGATCAGACGGAAATTATGTCACAAAGTATTGGCGCGCAGGCATCGAGAGATCTCTTGGCGATATCCAAGGAATGATTTTAGGATGTAGATAGGGTTAAAAAAGGCAGCGATTTAGCTGCCTTTTTTCATATATTGTTTACGCTGCTCGACGTTTAAGCCTTTTCAGCTAATTCACGTTTACTTTGCGCGATTATTATAAAGATTATGTTTGACTAGTTTTAAGTATTCTTTTGTCGCTTTGCGGAAATTATCTAGCTCCGCACCTGTGATTTTTATGCGCTCGCCACCTAGCGGGCATTTATAAACCCCATCCTGCTGCACTTTGTAGGTGATAGTAGATTCCATTTTTTTGCCACGCTCAGTCCAGCCTTCATGATAGACCCAGATATTGTGACGATAGCGGAAAAATTCTCGCCTGTGCCCCTCCGGGATAGAACCAAAAAGCATAGCTCCAAGCTTAGATTCGGCATTGATAAGATCTGCCTCAGTCAACTTCAAGTGCTTACCAGAATTTTTAAAAATCTTTCTCTTAGAAAGACTCTTTAGTTTAGTTGCGATTTTCGACACTGCTCAATTTCCTCGGAAATCTCGTTCAGCTCCCGATATAGGTCGAGATCTAGAGTATCAAAAGCGTATCCTGAATAGTTTTTCTGCATTTTTTGTGGTAATCTCGGCGACATTCGCCTCTGATTCTCCCTTTAAGTTAGTAATATAGGCGCAAATCTCACGGATTCGAGCCGGCTCATTTATAGTACCACGAAACGGCGTCGGTGTCAAGAATGGAGCATCAGTTTCTAGGAGCATTCTCTCTAGCGGAATTTCCCCTATCGGCAGTTCCGGCGCAAAAGTCGCTAACCCATTTACGCCGATAAAGAATCCCTTATCTAGTGATTTTCTCAAGTTTTCGGCATTATCAGAAAAAGAATGCACGACTCCTCGCGCTTCTGGGAAGTTGTCGAGTATGGCAAAAAAATCAGAAAAGGCGTCACGAATATGAAAAATCAGTGGCAAATCATTATCTTTTGCTAGCTGAAGCATTTGCTCGAACAGCTTCATCTGGGCCGCTCGATTCGCCTCGCCGTCCCGATAGTCTAGCCCCACTTCGCCAATAGCAACAGGCCGCACGGCTAATGTACCGGAAACAACATCTCCACGCTCACTTGCCTCGTCCGGATGTATCCCATAGCTCCAATAAACCCCCTCATCAGCATATTTTTCTGCAAAATCTCTTGCTACTAGTGAATCCTCATGCGACGTACCAATACAAATCATCTTCATAACACTAGCATCATGTGCGCGCTGGATAATTTTTTCCGGCGTAAAGTCATCTATTTCATGCGGAAAATCTGGATGTTCGCGCAAAAACTTCTTGCCAATTTGTTGACGCGAAAAAGCGAAGTTGTAGGTTCCGCGGTCATGAATATGACAATGAGTATCAATCAACATGACCTTATTTTAGCATAAAAAAGAGCGGAATCACCGCTACACATCTTTATTATACCACACTTTGATAAAAAAGTCAATACATGCTATAATTACCCCTATGAATGCAAGTGAAATCCGCCAAAAATTTTTAGAATTCCAAGAAAAAAGAGGACACAAAGTCATTGCTCCGGCACCTCTTGTTCTCGAAAATGATCCGACCACACTCTTTACCGGCTCTGGTATGCAGCCACTTTTACCATATCTTTTAGGTCAGCCACACCCAGACGGCACCCGCTTAACCGACTCTCAGCCGTCGATGCGTCTCCAAGACATCGAAGATGTTGGCGATCCTCGCCACACTACAGTTTTTGAGATGCTTGGTAACTGGTCTCTTGGCGACTATTTCAAAAAAGAGCAGATTTCAGCCTTCTTCGAATTTTTGACCGAAGTCGTTGGCCTAGATCCGAAAAAAATTTATGTCACTTGCTTTATCGGTAATGAAAAATACGGCATTCCAAAGGATGAAGAAGCTGCCAAAATCTGGCAAGAGGTCTTTAAAAAAGCCGGTGTCGAGGCGAAAATCGCCGAAATCGGAAGTGCTTTTGATGGCGATAAACGCGGCATCAAAGAAGGCGAGCACATTTTCTTCTATGACGACAAGGAGAACTGGTGGTCTCGTGGCGGCGGCATTGAATCTACCCCAATCGGTGACCCTTGTGGCCCAGATTCCGAAGTATTTTACGATTTTGGTGAAGATAAACAAGACGTAGAAAGATACGGCAAGTCTCATCCTGCCTCTGATGGCGCTCGCTTTATGGAAATCGGCAACCAGGTATTCATGCAATATCGCCGCAAGGAAGATGGCACCTTCGAAGAACTAGAAAAGAAAAACGTCGACTTTGGTGGTGGACTCGAGCGCATTACTGCAGCCAGTATCAATAGTTTTGACGTCTTTAAGATTTCACTATTAAAACCAATTATCGACAAACTCGAAGAGATTTCTAGCAAGAGCTACGATAATAATACTGACGAAATGCGTATTATTGCCGACCATTTGCGTGGCGCTTATCTCTTGACGGCGCAAGGTTTAGTTCCATCAAACAAGCAACAGGGTTACGCTCTTCGCCGCCTCATTCGTCGTGCCGTATTAAAAGCACTCGATCTCGGCATCGCCCAGGATTTCATCTCCGAAATTGTCCCAATTATTGCGAAGAATTACGAAGATTTACCGGATAGTATTTTGACTCATCGCGACTGTGCCGTTGCCGTTCTAGAAAAAGAAGAGCGCGCCTTCCGCCAGACTTTAAACAAGGGCCTCAAAGAAATGCATAAGATGGTGCGTCTCGATACTGATGGTATTTTGGATGGCGCTGACCTCTTTAAATTGCAGGATACCTATGGCTTCCCATTCGAAGTTTCCGTCGAAGAAGCCTATCGCCAGAATATTCCTCTCTCCGAGAAATATCGCGAAGAATTTGATGCAGCGCTAGAAGAACAGCGTCAGCGTAGCAAGACCGCAAGCAAGGGTATGTTTAAGGGTGGTCTCGAGGACCACGGCGAGATGAGTACGAAATATCACACCGCTACCCACCTTACTTTTGCCGCACTTCGTAAGGTCTTGGGCGATGATATTCATCAGCAGGGAAGCAATATCACTCCAGAACGTATGCGCCTTGACTTTAATTTCGACAGAAAGTTGACTCCAGAAGAAAAACAGGCAGTAGAAGACCAAGTTAACGAATGGATTTCTCAAGATCTACCAGTCACATTTGATACTTACGATAAAAACTTTGCCAAGGATGAGCTAAAAGCCGAAGGTATGTTCTGGGATAAATATGATGATGAGGTCAAAGTTTATACCATCGGTGGCGAATTAAATCCTAAAGATCCAAAGGCCCCAGCTAAAAATCCAGTTTCCCGTGAAATCTGTGGCGGCCCACACGTCGAGCATACTGGTGTGCTTGGTCATTTTAAGCTTAAAAAAGAAGAATCTAGCTCCGCTGGCGTTCGCCGCATCAAAGCAATCCTAGAATAACTATGCTATAATACGCTTATGGAAAAGCGCATTAAGGATTACGAGAAATATATTAACGAAGCAATAAAGCATCCCACACCAGAGCTTCGTGCTTATCACCATGAAATGGTGAGGAATTTCCAGCACGAGCGCGCTATTCACCTAGCCGTCATGTTGTTTTTCGTGGCGCTCACCCTTGTCATGATGACTATTGCCTGTCACGGCATTCTTCATGTCGGTGGTCCATTCACGATTTTTGCCTCTATTATTGCAGGCTTATTATTTATTATTACCGCCGCCTATATTAAGCATTATTATTTCCTCGAAAATCATATTCAAAAACTCTACGACATTACCACCAAACTCTATAAGTAGGTGCTATAATAATCGATAATGGAACGATTATTAGAGTATTTTACCCCCAAAAATTACAATTTATCACTGAATATCAATAAGCTCTCGCGCAGAGTCTACGGCACGACAATTATTACTGGCACCCCAAAGTCCAGCACTATCAAATTCCACGCCAAAAATCTCAAAATCACTTCTGTCACGGTTGACGGTGAGAAGGTTAAATATGATGTTGGAGAGGACGAAATTGCGTTTGCTTTCGGGGGCCTTCGCGACCAACGGGGAGCGAAAGTAGGGAGTGCCCCTGTAACGACAGGTGGTACGACCGGTACCCAAAAGGTAGATGCGTCGCAGCCGCTCGTAATCGAGATTAAATACTCTTTCTATCTTAATACCAACATGCAGGGCTGCTATCTATCTTCTTATCAATATCAGTCCGACACCGAAACTGAGCCTCATACCGAGTATCTAGTCTCTACCCAGTTCGAGTCTCACTATGCTCGCGAATGTTTCCCATGCATTGACGAGCCAGCCGCCAAAGCTACTTTTGATCTCAAAATCATCACCCCAGACACTGAAGATATAGTCATCTCTAATATGCCTGCAAAATCTGAACGCATTGTCGAATATGCATCAGTTAATCCTAACGCCGACCCGAGCAAGGGTGTAAATCTCGATACTAAGGTTAAGAAAAAGATTGTCGAATTCGAAACTACCCCAAAAATGTCGACCTATCTCCTTGCTTTTTGCCTGGGCCGCTTCCATAAAAAATCCAAAACCAACCAGCACGGCATCAAAATCACCTCTTATTGCGCACTTAACCAAGATCCAAAGACACTGACTTTTGCCAACGAGATTGCTGCCGACTCGCTAGATTTTTACGATGATAAATTCGGCATTAAATATCCTTTACCAAAGCTGGACCAAGTCGCCATTCCAGATTTTGAAGCTGGCGCCATGGAAAACTGGGGGCTAGTCACTTACCGTGAATCTTGCATGCTAGTTAGTCCAGACGATTCCAAAACTACAAAAGAATACATTTCTACCGTAATTGCACATGAACTTTCTCATCAGTGGTTCGGTAACCTCGTCACGATGGAATGGTGGAACAACCTATGGCTAAACGAGAGTTTCGCCAATATGATGGAATATATCTGTATTGACGCCATCCGACCGAGCTATCATATCTGGGAATACTTCTTCACTGGAGAATGCCGCGCTGCTTTAATGCGCGATGCTTTGCCAGGAGTGCAAGCAGTCCAGCAGGACGTAAAAGACCCTGCAGAAATCGCCACCCTCTTTGATGGCGCTATCGTCTATGCCAAAGGCGCACATCTTATGTTCCAACTCTATCGTCTGATGGGGGAAAAGCCATTTTTCTCCGGTCTAAAGGAGTATTTCAAAGCACATAAATATGGCAATACTACCGGTAACGACCTCTGGCTAGCGCTCCAACCTTATGCTGATTTTGATGTAAAATCGTTTATGGATTCGTGGATTACCCAACCTGGTTTTCCAGTAATTACTGATGGAAACCAGCAGCGCTTCTTACTCTCCGGTGCCACCGATGACACCAAATGGGTTTTGCCACGTATTACCGATGATATGTCTGGTCATTATATTATTAATCTCTCTGGTGAGGAATTTGCCGAAAAAATTGCTATATTTGACGAATTATCCGAAGAACAAAAGATTCGCCTTTTAATTGACCGCTCGATGCTCTCTAAAACATCACTTGTTTCTACAGCTACACATTTTGATTTATTGCCAAAGTTTAAAAAAGAGACTAATTTTGCTATCTGGAACCCGGTTTTAGCGCTCATCTCTGACCTTAAACTATTTTTCACCCCTGATGATGCCGATTTTGCTAAGTTCCAGCAGTTTATAGCGGGTACTATCTCCTATAATCTTGATCGTTTAGGCTTGGAACCTCATGACGGCGAAGATGATAATAAAACCAAACTTCGCCAAGTTGTAACTGGGTTAGCGCTTTATTCTGGTAATAAAGATGTAATAAAAGCGTTATCCGATCTATATGAGAACGACGCTACTAAAATTCATCCAGAAATTCGCACGAGTGTATTGCTAGCAAAACTTCGCAGCGAACCAGAAATGTTCAATGTTTACCTAGAAAAATACCAATCTATTGCCGACCCTAATCTAAAAGATGATTATCTTTCCGCCTTGACGGACGACAGGCACCATATCGATGAACTGATTAGTTTGCTCGGCAAGCACGAAATCGTTCGTCCGCAGGACCACCTCTATCTATTCGTCGATCTAATTCGCAACCATAAAACTCGTGAGAAAGCTATTGACTGGCTTTATGATAACTGGGACGATGTTGCCAAGATGACTGGTGAGAAGTCGCTAGAGGATTATCCACGTTATCTGGCCACTGCAATTCGTACGACTGATGAGGCAAAGAAGTTTGAGGAATTCTTTACGCCTCTAGCAGAGAATCCAGTTCTTACCCGCACCATCTCTGTTGCGAAGGCCGATATCGCTGCTAAATTGCGGTTATTGTCAATGGATTACGATGATGTTCATAGACACCTTTTAGAAATTGAAAAATAATCTTAAAAAAATCTCAAAAAAAGTCTTGCATTAATCAATAAGGTGCGATATAATAAGGGACAGTTAAACAAGAAACGATAGTTTCCTCTGTCAAAAAAGTCGGAAAACTAAAGCGAGGTAGTTTTCTTTGGTCCAGGAATAAAAGCGACCTAGAACTTACTTTGCGACAAATTTCCAGTTAACAATTTGTGACAACGATGAAATATCAAGTTTACGAGTAAAAAGAAAATTCATTTTCTTTTTCGAGTGAACGCAGATATTTCTTACTTGCTTGTAAAGCAAGTAAGAATAGAAATTGTAGACGACATAAATAGCAATCGAACATCGGTTGCTAGTTAAGTCAATGCATAAAAAGGTTAGTAAGGGCACTAATAGTGGATGCCTTGACAATCAATACCGATGAAGGACGTAGGACTCTGCGATAAGCCTCGGGGATCTGAGAACGAGAATTGATCCGGGGATTTCCGAATGGGGAAACCTACCACAAGTCATTTTGTGGGGCCGTTACCTGAACACATAGGGTAATGAGACGGGAACCAGCCGAACTGAATCATCTTAGTAGGTTGAGGAAAAGAGAATAACCAATGATTCCGAAAGTAGTGGCGAGCGAAATTGGAACAGCCCAAACCTTAATTAACTTAGTGGTTTAACGACCTATGTTAATAAGGGGTTGCGAAATTAGATAATTTTTATGCCGAGTGTTCTATTTTAGAACATTTGGCATAAAAAGAGTCAGCGTTAACTGAACTCATAATGGCAAAAGCTTTTGATCGTAGCGGAAGCACCTGGAATGGTGTGCCAAAGATGGTGAAAGCCCAGTATGCGAAACGGTCATAGGCATTATATATCTTTTTTCAAGTAAAACGGGGCACGAGAAACCCTGTTTGAATCCGGCAGGACCACCTGCCAAGGCTAAATATATTGATTGATCGATAGCGAACTAGTACAGTGATGGAAAGGTGAAAAGAACCCCGGGAGGGGAGTGAAATAGATCCTGAAACTTAGTGCCTACAAGGTGTCGGAGCGTGCAGAACAAAATCTGCAAGCGACTAACGACATCGAGCAGACAATTTTTAAGAGCTTGCTCTTATAAAATTGGATGTGACGATGGCGTAAGTGGCCTGGCGGTTATGAGCGCAGCGAATAACCCGCCAGGACACTAAGTTTATGAACATGTATGACATGTTCATAAACTTAGTCGCTGCTTAGGCTTGCAGACTTTGTTCTGCGCGTGACGGCGTGCTTTTTGTAGAACGATCCAGCGAGTTAATGTTGTCGGCGAGGCTAAGTCAGTTGATGGAGCCACAGTGAAAGCGAGCCTGAATAGGGCGACAAGTCGGCAGTATTAGACCCGAAACCGGGTGACCTAACC